>JAJYHU010000356.1 GCA_021784615.1 Acidobacteriota bacterium
GCCCGGCTTCCGCATGGCCGTACTGATCGGTGTCGGCGTCGCTGTCTTTTCGCAGATCACCGGAATCAACACCATCATTTACTATTCGCCCATGATCTTCCGCATGGCCGGGTATCCCTCCGACAAGGCGGCCATCCTGGCGGCAGCCATCATTGGCGTGGCCGACATCCTGATCACCATCGTCTCCATCGTGCTTATTGACCGGCTGGGCCGCCGGAAGCTTCTGCTCATCGGCACGGCCGGCATGGCTCTCTCGCTGCTGCTGGTGGGCAGTTCGTTCTACACGCACTCCACCAGATTCATGCTTTATGAGGTGATCGGTTACACCACCTGCTTTGGCGTCAGCCTGGGCCCCATCAGTTGGGTGCTGCTCTCTGAAATTTATCCCACCAAGATTCGCGGCAAGGCCATGTCGCTCGGCACACTGTCAATCTGGGGAGCCAACTGGTTCGTCGCGGAAACCTTCCTCTCGCTTGTGAATGCCGCAGGCCCTGCGGGAACCTTCTGGATTTTTGCCGTCGTCTGCGTTGCAGCTTTCATCTTCTGCTATGCGCTCGTCCCCGAAACCAAGGGCAAGAGCCTTGAGGAGATCGAAAGGCACTGGCGACATCTTGAGGAAAAAGCCGCGCTTTAACTCGCAGTCTGATTTGCCCTGCAGATCTCTGCCCAATAAGGGTCGGCGCTGTTGACGCTAAAGGCGCCTTCCTTTATCCTTTGGATCATTCCAAAGCTTCTTCCCGGCCTTCGCAGCGCAAAGCGATAGACAGCTTAAGATTCGCTTGCTTGTACCAATTTGCGCCATATAAATGATCTATATAGCCATATTCATTCAAAATAGCCGTTGATAGTGCGCGCCTATCGGTGTAATTTGATTGTTTGAGGAAGTGTTCGCCTCTAAACCACTTCAACTAGCCAACGACGAGAATCAACATGGATATTTGGACTAAGAACAAGATTACAGTCGACTTAAGTACCGGCGAACTTTTGGGCAGCCCGGTGCAAAACACGGTCCGCACCTTGCTGGACCTCCAAGGCATCTTCCGGGATGAAACCGCCCGCCTTGCCATGGATCCCGATCAGCCGATCTACAGGGTTCAGGCCTCCATGCCCATCCCGGAGGGCTGCCAGGGAGGACTGTTCTGGGGTAACACCTTCATCCAACCGGGAACGGTCGGCGACGAGTATTTCATGACCAAAGGGCATTTCCACGCTGACCGAAGCCGCAGCGAATACTACCTCGGGCTCGCCGGTAAGGGCGCTTTGATCCTGATGGATGAAAACCGCAAGACGCGATTTGAGGTTCTGGAGCGCGGCAGCCTCCATTACATCCCTCCGCACACTGCGCATCGCGTGGCCAACATCGGCGAAAGCGTGCTGAGCTTCCTGGCCTGCTGGCCGAGCGACGCCGGGCACGATTATCAGACGATTGCCGCGGAAGGTTTCAGCGCCCGGCTGCGAAACGTCAACGGCATTCCCACCTTGGTCGAGGAAGCATGAAAGCCCTGGCCATTGATCTTGGCGGAACTCACGCGACCTGCGCCCTGGTTGATGGCCGCGCAATTGTCGCTCGTGAATCCTTGGCTACGGACCGAAGCGCCGGACTCAGGCCGCTGCTTCCCCAGCTCGCGACCGTTTGCCAGCGCGTGCTCAATCAGGCCGACGTGCCTGCCGGCGAATGCTCGGGTCTCGCCTTAAGCTTTTGCGGCATTGTCGATCACTCGAAGTGCAAGATCCTCTCGACCAACAGCAAATACGATGACGGGCCAGCTCTGGACTTGGAAGCGTGGGCGCGCGCGTCATTCGGCATTCCCATACAAGTTGAAAATGATGCACGCATGGCGCTGCTGGGAGAGCGCTATTGCGGGGCGGCGCAAGGATTCGACGACGTCGTCATGGTGACCTTGGGCACGGGCATCGGGGCCGCGGCGATGCTTGAAGGCCAACTGCTGCGAGGCAAGCATGCGCAAGCGGGATGTCTTGGCGGCCACCTGCCTGTGCTCTTCAACGGGCGCACATGCACCTGCGGAGCCGTGGGCTGCGCGGAAGCTGAAGCCTCCACTTGGCCGCTCGAAGAGATCTGCCGCTCGACGCCAAGCTTTTCCACCAGCAGCCTGAGCCGGGAAAAATCGATCTCGTTTGAAGAACTTTTCTCTCACGCCGAAGCCGGAGACGGGGTTGCCATCACGGTTCGTGACCGCTGCGTGGCTGTGTGGAGCACGCTGGCGGTGGGCCTAATCCACGCCTACGATCCCGAGGTGATCGTGATCGGCGGCGGAGTGATGCGGCGTGCCGCCGAGGTCGTGCCGCCCATTGAGGAATACGTTCACCGCCATGCGTGGACGCCCTGGGGCAAAGTTGAAGTTCACGCCGCGCAACTTGGAAACGAAGCGGCGCTGCTCGGCTCCGTGCCGCTGCTGGAGGGCTTTACCGGCTGATGCAATCCAATTACGACAAATACCCTGTTGTTCCGATCAGTTCCTCTCAAGCTGGCTGCGCCGTAGGCTGGCCGCACATTCTTGACCGCATCGAAAGCCTGAAGCCTCGGGTCCTGTGCGTTGAGTGTTATCCCGGCGCGTTTGAGGAACAGATTGAACGCGAGATCGCGAGCGCGCTCAAGCCCTCGCGGATTTTTCGAGCAAGCGACTGCCTGAAGCCCGCTCAGGAAATCGAGGCGTTGCTCGCGCCTTACCTTACCGATGACCCGGTTTTTGGTCGGATGAACGGCATTGAAATCGCCGGCTTCCTTGACGCAGACAAGCTCGCCTGCGCGCGGCGCGACATCGAAAATCACGAAGGCGCGGCGCTCGTGATCGGAACCGGCGCGGCGCTCCTGGCGCCCGCCGCCGACCTGCTGATCTACGCGGACATGGCGCGATGGGAAATCCAAGCGCGCCAGCGCCGCAACGAGATCGCGAACCTCGGCGCGGACAACTCACAGGAAAAGCCCAGCCTCAAGTACAAGCGCGCGTACTTTGTGGACTGGCGCGCGGCGGACCGGCTGAAGAAGCTGCTTTTCCCGCGCATCGACTTCCTGCTCGACACAAACGACCGCGACTGCCCCAAGTTGATTCCCGGCGAGACCTTCCGGCGCGCGCTCAAGACAGTTGTCGAGCGTCCGTTCCGCGTGGTTCCCTTCTTCGATCCCGGCCCCTGGGGCGGCGAGTGGATGCGCGAAACTTGCGACCTTCCCCGTGATGCTCCGAACTTTGCCTGGTGCTTCGACTGTGTGCCGGAAGAGAACAGCCTGCTGCTGGGTTTTGGAAGCGCGCGCGTGGAGGTTCCCTCGATCAACGTGGTGTTCGCTCATCCGCGCGAATTGTTGGGCGACGCGGTCCACGGCCGCTTCGGGACGGAATTCCCCATTCGCTTCGACATGCTGGATACGATGGGAGGCGGCAACCTCTCGCTGCAAGTGCATCCCCTGACCGAATACATCCAGGACAAATTTGGCATGCACTACACGCAGGACGAAAGCTATTACCTGCTCGACGCGGGCGAAGGAGCGGTGGTTTACCTGGGCCTGAAGGAAGGGATCGATCCCCACGTGATGCTGGGCGATCTTGAGCGCGCTCAGCAGGCGGACAACAGCTTTCCTGACACGCGGTACGTGAACCAGTGGCCCGCAAAAAAACACGACCACTTCCTGATTCCTGCGGGCACCGTGCACTGCTCGGGCAAAGAGAGCATGGTGCTTGAGATCAGCGCCACGCCGTACATCTTCACGTTCAAGCTGTGGGATTGGAACCGCCTGGGGCTCGATGGCAATCCGCGGCCCATTCACCTGGAACACGGCAAAGCGAACATCCAGTGGGCAAGGACCACGGAATGGGTGGGCGCGAATCTTGTGAACCGCGTGGAGCCCGTTGCCACAGGCGACGGCTGGCGCGAAGAGCGCACGGGCCTCCACGAGCGCGAGTTCATTGAAACGCGCCGCCATTGGTTTGAAGGAAAGGTTGAACACGATTCCTTGGGCGGAGTGAACGTCCTGAATCTGGTGGAAGGCCGCGAAGCCGTCGTTGAGAGTCCCACGCGAGCCTTTGAGCCTTTCGTCGCCCACTACGCGGAGACCTTTATTGTTCCGGCCGCCGTCGGCCGCTACACCATTCGCCCGGCCGCGCCGGGCCGCTGCGCCACACTCAAAGCCTTTGTAAGGACACGGCCATGACTTTTGATCCGGGCCTTGACGTCAAGGCCACGCACGATCCTCTGGGATTCCGGTACGGGCCGGGAGTCGAGGGACCCGCGCCCGAGCTGCGCAGCCTCGATTCCATCCGGCCAAGCTTGCGCGATCCCGCTTGCGCAGGGCCGGACCCCGTCTATGCCATCGCCATGGACGTGGCAAAACAAGAGCACAAGAGCGATCTTGAAAAACGAATGCTTCTCTACGGCGTGGTCACCTACGCCAAGGGGCGCCTCGGCGATGAGCCGGTGCGCAGCCAGGGACACGTCCACCGCGTGGCCGCGCACAGCGGGTGGTCGCCTCCCGAGCTTTATGAAATCTGGTCGGGCAGGGCCGTCATCTCCATGCAGGAATTTGTGCAGGATGATCCCGGGCGATGCTTCGCGGTCGTCGCCCGGCCCGGAGACAAAGTGGTGGTCCCGCCCGGCTGGGCGCACGCCACAATCAATGCCGATCCGGAATCCGCGATGACTTTCGGCGCCTGGTGCGAGCGCGACTACGGATTTGTTTACGACGCTGTCCGCGCGCGCCAGGGTTTAGCATGGTATGCCCTGCTCGATTCCGCGGGCCAACTTGTCTGGCAGCCGAATCCTCACTACAAAAAAAGCGAACTCATCATCGGCCCGCCGCGCGACTATTCCGACTTGGGCTTAACGCGCGATGCTCCCATTTATGGACAGTTTGAAAACGATCCGGCAAGCGTCCAATGGGTTTCAGAACCGGCGAGGGTTGAAAGCGCCTGGAGAGGCTTCACGCCTTGCCATGCGGAACGCAGGGTGTAGGCTGGAACCGCGGCACGCGCCTCCGGGCGTCCGGCGACCTGAAAAGCTTCAACCCAGTGTTCCGCTCCACACGTCGGCAGATTTTTGCGAGAAACTCCGAAAGGAGGCGGGCGAACGCTTATGGCATCCAAGACTGAAATCGACCAGCGAGGACAGAAGATTCTGGAGGAGCTGCTCAAGACGGGCGACATCACCGTGGAGCAGATTTGCAAAGACTTTGACGTTTCCGTGGCCACGGCGCGACGCGACCTGGAGAATCTCGAGCAGTTGGGCCGCCTGCGCAGGACGCACGGCGGAGCGATTTCCCTTGAGCCGCTGCTCTATGAGCCGTTTCGCCACGTTTCAAGCTACAGCGACCAGGTGCAATATTGCGCCGAAGAGAAGCGCCGCATTGCTCTCGCCGCCGGCGACATGCTGAACGACGGCGACATCATCGCCATCACTCCCGGCACAACCACCAATCAAATCACCCGCGGCATCGCTCCCGGCAAGAACATCACGGTGGTCACCAACACCGTGAACGTGGCCATGGAGTTGGCCAACCGGCCCGACATCAGCGTGTTTGTTACCGGAGGCTTTTTGCACGGCGGATGGTTTTCGCTGGTAGGCAGCAGGGCCATCGAGGCCCTGCGCTTCATCTTTGTGGACAAGGTTTTTATCGGCGCGAACGGCCTGGACGCCGAGCACGGCGCATTCGCCTACCATCCGCATGAGGCCGATCTCAACCGGGTCATGGTTCAGCAAGCCAAGGAACGCATCGCGGTGGTCGATCACACCAAACTCGGCGTTATCGCCACGCACCTCTTCTGCCCCATTGAAACCATCAATCTGATCATCACCGACACCGGAGCCACCGACGAGGCCATCCAGGGCTTTCTCGATCGGGACATCAAAGTACTGCGGGTGTAGCCGCTAGCACGGCTCTTTAGATCCGCGGCCTTTGGCCTTGTCTTTGTGACGCCTGAGATTGGAGCGGCGGCCTGCGGCCGCCGGATTTTCACAGCAACAACCGGCGATCATAAATGGCCGCGACAGCATCGACCGCGCCGTTTGCGACGTATGCAAACGCGGGGCGCGAGCCTGGGCCGCGTGTTTCATCTTGCGCGAACTGTGATATAGTCGGGTCAAAATTCTGCCTAAAGGAGACAATTCCATGGGCAACGACCTCTCAGAACCATCCTCCTTGCCATATCCCGACCGCCGAGGCTGGATCATCGCCGCCGGAGTGATCGAAATTCTGCTGGGACTTGGCTTTCTCTTGCTGGCCGCTTTCATGGCCATTCTTCCCCTCAGAACCCCTCCGCCGGGCCGCGTTCCGCCTTCCGTCGCAGCCATCCTTGTCGCCGTGGGGGTCTACGTGCTGATCGCCGCGTGCTTTCTTGTTGCCGGAACAGGCTCGGTGCTGCGCAAGAACTGGGCGCGAATCGTGATGCTGATCGGCAGCAGCCTCTGGCTGTTGTTTGGCCTGATGGGATCATTGGTCAGCTTTCTCATGCTTCCCCGAATGCTGGAGATGCGCCGTGCCGCGCCTCCTGGAGTCCATCACCAGGCAATTGCGTTTGTGATTTCAATCGAGGTTATCCTTGGTATTCTGCTGCCGCTCGGGTTCCTGATTTTCTACACGCGAAAGAGCGTCAAAGCCACGTTCCTGGCCGCAACGGCGGGCGACGAGCCGCCATCCGCCAGTTTCCCCATTCCGCTCGCCATCGTTGCAATCTTTGAAGCGCTCGGAATCTCGGCCGTGTTGTTCCTGCTGGTGAGGCCGGTAACCGTCGCATTCGGGTTCATCGTTCACGGCTGGAAAGCGGTCCTCATAGGGCTCGCGTACTCCGTCTTTTCAGGAATGGCGGCCTGGCTGATCTACAAGAGAAGGCTGGCGGGCTGGAATATCGCTTTGATTAAGGCGCTCGTGGCAGGCGGATCCGTGGCCTTGAGCGTTTCAGCTCAAAACACAGCCGCCTTGATGGCTCAAACAGGCTGGCAGCCGCAGCAACCCGGGATGACGCAGTGGTTCCCACAGATGATGCACGCCATTTTCATCGGGGCCACGGTCTGGATTGGCGCCTACGTGCTGTTTCTGATCTACGCCAGGAAATTTTTCTTCGCAAAACCCCCGGCGGATTCCGCTCCAGCGTGAGCAGGTTCTATTTGTGAATCGCCCCTCATTTGTAGCGGCGGCCCGCCGCCGGCGGATTTTCCCAGCAACAGCCGGCGATCAAAGATCGCCGCTACAGCATCGCGGCGACAGGTGGCTATCGATGAATCGAATCCGCGCCGTCGGTGAGCCAGGCAAGCGAAAAACGCGCAAAGGTCACCTCATCAACCGAGGAACGCTCGCCGCGTTCGTAAAGGCAGCCGATCTTCATGTCGGGAAGAACGGTAAGGCAGGAATAACCAGAGGGGCCGGCGTTCAGCTCTTTTGCAACCGGCCACGTCTTGCCCTCGTCGTAACTCACGCGCACGGTCATTTTGATCCGCTTGGTTTGGCTTGCGGGATTTGAAAACAGCAGGCGGTTTTTGCTGAACTCGGGGGCTTCCGTGTAGCGAATCAGGCTGGCCATGCAGACCGGCTCAATCAGCGTGGGATCGGCTTCAACCGGCGACCACGTGAGCCCGCCATCCTTGCTGATGGAGATTCCGCGGTGCCCCTTCTCGCGGTAGTTTCTGATGTTCAGCATCAGCGAGCCGTCGGCCAGTTGCACAATCTGGTCTTCATCCGTTTTATCCTCGGTCGATCCGCCCAGGCGCCACGTCTTTCCGTGGTCGTCGCTGTACATCACGTGATCCGTCGCCACCGGGCCGACCTCATGATTGCAAGGAATCACCAGACGGCCGCTCTTCATCTGGATGCCGACGCCGGGACCGGGAATGATGCGCCGCCAGCCCGGCCGGTTCACCGACTTTGTGATATCCCTCGGACGGGACCACGTGGCGCCGCCGTCGTTGCTGTGCATCACCAGCATCCGGCTGACAGGCCCCTTGGCTTTTTCAAGGTCCGCATCCGTTTTGTACTTTCGGGTGGAAGTTTTGACGAAGAAGAGCCAAGTGGTTCCTGTCGAGCGGTCCACAACGGCGGTCGGGTTATTCAGCGCATACGTCTCGCCCTTCATAACCACTTGCACGGGGCCCCACGTCTTGCCGCCGTCCGTGCTGCGCCGCATCAGGATATCGTGGTCACCATGGTCGGCTGAGCTTGCTTTGCGCCCCTCGACAAACGCCAGCACGGCGCCCTGGGCGGTGGCGATCAGCGCGGGAATGCGGTAACTCGCGTAGCCACCCTCGCCGCCCGTAAAAAGATCCGTCTGCCGGGGACCGGGAATTTCCGGCTTTTGCTGCTGCGCCTTCTGCTGCCGCGCGCAACCGCAGAGCAAAGCAACCAGAGCCAGCACGCCGGGTAGAACAAGGGCTTTGAGCGAAGAAGGCTTTTGGGCCGCCATAAGGTTTCATTCCTGTTTCTTGGAATGCGCTGCGAAAACCCCGGACCTGAAAACACATCCGCGCGGCCTGCTAGGGGTTCTTGTGCCGCTCCCGGTATTTGCCGACGGCCCCCAGGACGATTCCCGCCAGCATGATCACAACGGGCAAGGTGTAATCGGCATGCCCCTGGCTGGCAACCGTGGCGCCAAAAGACCAGATCAAACCCACAACGAAGATCGCGAGCCCAAGAATCTGCTCGTTTTTCCCGGCGTAGGGATTGCCGAGCTTTGGGTCACCGCCTGACGCGCCGGGATCAGGACGGGGCGCCAGTTGCACCTTCCCGCAGCCCGGGCAAAAGTCCGCACCCTCTCGAATCACGCTTCCACACCTGGGACAACAGACCACAGCATGCTCCTGAAGGAAAGATCAGAGCGCATTATACGCCGCCCACTGCCCCGCGCAACCCCTCAGGCTTTTCCCGACTCAAGCGCCTGGACAAGGGCCCGCATGTAGCCAAGAGCGTAAGCCATGCCGGCGTGCCAGGGAGCGTCGCAGGTCATGCGCGGCGTGTGGTCGGGAATGATGACGCCATCAAAATTGTTTTTGATGTAAATCCCCATGGCGCGGACAAAATCGACGTCGCCTTCATCAAGAAATACCTCGTGGTACTTGGGCACCTTGCCGCGCACGTTGCGGAAGTGCACGTAGGCGATGTTGCCTTGGCGGGTGTACTTGTCGATGGCCTCGTAAACGTCTCCGCCCGCCATTTCCGCCGTAGTACCCTGGCAGAATTCGAGAGCGTTGTAGTAGGAGGGATAGACGTCGAGCAGGCGCTGGAAAAGTTCCGGGCGATGAACCAGGCGCGCGATTCCGCGCAATGCAGGCATGGGCGGATCATCAGGATGCGCGGCCAGGCGCACTCCGGCTTCTTCCGCCACAGGAACCATCTCCTTCAGGAACCCTTCGAGGCGGCGCCAGATTTCTTCAGTCGTCACGGGCGGGACGCTTCCTGCCGGAGCGTTCGGATCATAGGTCATGTTCCAGACCTGGCCGTTCGGGATGGGCGTTTCCTTGGGGCCGTCCGGACCGAGAAATCCCACCGACTCCGCTCCGCCGCGCGCATAAGGCCCTTGCACGTGCCCCCAAACACCCACCAGGCTGAAGCAGTATCCGAGCGTGGGAATGCCCGCTTTGCCCATGCGCCGGATGATGGTCTTGATGTCCTCCATTTGCCGCTCGCGCTTGGGGCCGTCCAGCAGGATGTCATACCAGTGCGCGGGGTCGAGGTTCTCAATGGCCGCAAGCTCCAGGCCTGCGGCGTTGACGGCCGCCTTCAGGTCGCGCAACTCTTCGTAGGTCCACAGGCGGCCCTGATTGTTGGTCACGCCCCAGTTGTGCTGGCCGTCCGTCGAGGGAATTTTATCCTGGCCCCAGTAATCCACCCAGTGCGCCACAATGTGCGTGGCGCCGGCCTGCCGGGCAAAACGGAAATTATCGGGCGTCAGCATGTGGCGATAAAGTCCAAGTCCGAGTTTCATGTGTCGATTGCGCCTTTCGCGCCCAGGCGATTGTGACACCCCCCGGGCCATTTCACTACTTTCAACAAAAACGATGGGCTTCGCTTAAACCAAGCGCAAAGCAGATTCCTCGCTTCGCTCGGAATGAAAACTTCCCACGCTCACATCGCCGGGATCGGCAACGTCGGCGAACCCTCAACGCGCACCGTCACAATCTGATGAGGCTTGACGCTGAAGGTGAAGCCGTGGGCGCTGGTGGATGATATCTGCTGCTGGTTCGCTTCCATGGCGTTGCACAGCCAGGCCGACTTCACATCGAGCAAGGGAGTCGAGACTTGCACCTCGCCCGCCGCGCCGCCCAGATCGAGGAATCGCATGATGGTTCCGTTGCCGTCCGCCGCGCGCTTCCAGGTGTCGAGCAACACGTCCGGATTGCTAACCGTCACTAAGCTGCTCTCGGCACCCGCGAGCGGCTGCAGAACGTCGATGGCCTTGTCTTGCGAGACCACCTCATCCGTTTCAAGCGGGGTCATCTCCTGCCAGCCCAGGCGGCTGAGATCGACGGGCTTGAGCGACGCGCCGCTGGTGACGACGTAACGGAACGTAAAGTCTCCGCCCTGGCCGCCGCGATAATTCGTGTCCCAGTAATTGTTCATGACGTAGGAGAACACCGTTCCCTTGCGTTCGATAAAGTGTTTGGGCCAGACGCCGCGCACAATGTCACCCAGCGTCACAAGCGACGCGTCCAGCGGCAGTACGGCGGCGGAAGCTCCGCCCTCTTCCAGCGAAAGCCAGTGCTGCACGGAAAACCATTCGAGGCCCGCGCCCGGCAGCATATCCTTTGCCGGATTGATGACGCCGTTTTGAATCTCATAGCGGAATTCCGGATGGTCCATGGCAAAAGGAAACGCGAAATAGACGCCTTCCTTGGTGAAGACTTCTGTCTTTTGGACCCGATTGATGAACTCAATCTTTTTTTCGTGGTTGAACAACAAGATACTGGTCTCAATCCGCGGCGTGTTGAGCGCCGAACTTACCAGCCGGGCCTCGGTCCCGAAAGGCGTCTGGAACACGGATACGAGCCGCCCATCCGCCGCCGGGTGCGTCGTCAGTTCAGGCAGCGGAGAGACCGCCCGGTATTGCAGCAGGCGGTTCGGCATCTTGTCGCCACCCGTGACATAGACGTATTGATCGAAGCGATAGGGGCTCGACGCGTTCACCAGTTCCTTGTTGAGCTGCTTGTCGAAGATGCTTCGCACGGCTCCCGTCGCAGGATCAAGCTCAATCCTGTAATAGGGGCTTTCGAGCGTGGTGGACATTGTCAACTCCGGCTTGGGCGCGGCCGCTTTGGCTTCTTCGAGCGTGTAGGCTTTGTAGCCCATGGCTGGAACGTTCTCCGCCACAAAACGAATGTGGTGATAGTTGGGACTGCTGCTGAGCAGCTCATACGGAACCGTTTCACCCGTGGTCTTATCAACCAGCTCGCGGCCCTTGGGCAGATCATATTCCACCAGCCCGGTGCGCTTCCAGTTGATCGGGTTGAACACAATCAACGTCCCCTTGGGATCAGAAATCGAGTTGGCAATCGATCCCATGCTGCGCCGCATGATGTTGTCCACAAGCAACTGGGCTTCGGTGGCTCGCGAGTCCTTGACCTTGCGCTGCTGAACGGACTCTTCGCTGTGCGGGTCCGTCACGCTGCGGGAGAACTCCCACGTGTGCTCATCCATCAGCACCATGTCATTCCACATGCGCCGGAGCCTGGCCTCATCGGGAACGATGCGGCGGTCAACCAGGGAGCTGATGGTGGAAAGCTTTTCCGCCGAAGGCGCGCGGCTCTCGTTTTCTCTTTCCATCGCCGCGTAGTAAGCGTCCGAGGCGATGCCGTCTTCCCAGTATGGCCCGCCGTCGCCGCTGAAAGTCGGGATGGAATCGCCAAACTGGCCGGCGATGTAGTCCATGGCTTTTGCGAACCCGGAGTATTCAAGCTTCGGATAAGCGTAGATTTCATTCCACCTGGTCACCAGCGTGGCCTGCTGAGGGAAAAGGTCCTGATTTTCCGGCTGAGTTCCGTAAAGAATCACAGCATCTGATTTGTAGGAGGGATGCTCGTACGCCTGGAGGAACACCGGGAGCGCGTCATGGCCTGCCGCAATCTGGGGCGGCATGCCGAAGAGGGTGAGAATCTGGTGGTAGTGCCGGGAATACCACATCAGAATCTTCGACCCGTCAGGGCCCTCCCACCAGAAAGGCGAGCGCTCATGTAGCTTCCCAAACAGGAGAACCGGCGCCCGGTAATTGTCACTGGCGGCAATGAAATACTTCAAGCCCGCAGCCGCCAGAACAGAAGCATAAGACCAGCTATAGGACGGAACATCCGTGATGGAGGCGTAATCAAAAGGCCCGTCGTGCTCCTGGCTGAAGCGGTAACTGGGATAAAGAGAACGAATCAGCGTCTCAGCGGTCGGGAATCCGGTCAGCAGGCTGGCGTACTGCGCAGGAACAAAAATCTTGTGATCGGCAATCATCTGGAAGAGCTTCTGTTTTTCAGCCGGGGTCCGAGTATCCAAGAACTGCTGAATTTCCCAGAAGCCGTCCACGCTGAAAGTGAAACTTGGATGTTTCTCGATCAGTTCCATCGCCTCGTCAATCACGCGGGCATGGACCTCCGCCACTTTGGCCTGGTAATCGGTATAGCCAACGTCCAGATGCTCGTTGGGCACCACAAAAAAAGTCCACTTCTTCCCGGGCTTCAATTCCTGGGAAAAGCTTCGCCGGTGGCCGTTGATCGCAACCGTCACCTTGCCGGGCGTCACTCCCTCGAACTCCGGCACCGCGAATTGCGACCTCTGTTCGCCAAAAGCGCGGTCAGCGGGAAGAGCTTCGGTGTATGTTTTCCCTCCAATCACGAGTTCCACTTTTCCAGTGCGCGGCTGCTCGTGGTAGCGGACAAAGACGTCCACCATCTCCTTGAGTTGGCCGCCTTCGTTGCGGTAGTAGATGGTCGGCAGGACGGAAGCGCTGATCTGCCGGGGATCAAATTTCCCTCCCGGCTGGTGTTCCACTTCAAGCGAATCATAACAAACCCCGGAGTTCCCGACCGGCGTACCGGCCTCCGTGGGCTGATCGCCTGGAGAAGGTTCATCGATGGCCGTCAGAACCAGGTGGTTGGTTCCAGAAATAAAGTAGCGGGTGGGCAATTCGAACGTTATCGTATCAACCGAATACTCCGGGTAAAATGCGTCGCGGATATTTCCCATTTTGTAGTTCAGGATGGGATGCTGATAAAAACGCCCCATGTGCCCGTTGATAGAAACGTCCAGGGCTGAAATGCGCGGGTGCTCCACAATGAGAGCGATTTTCATCC
>JAJYHU010000318.1 GCA_021784615.1 Acidobacteriota bacterium
ACGTTACCAAAGATGCCGGCGTACCCGCGCGCCGCAAGAAAAAACACGAGTACGCACAGAGACAGAAACCGCACAAACTTCATCAAAGCGCTCCTCTCAAGAGAAACCCGTAGACACAACCCGCGGAAAACCCGCAGGGCGGCAGAAATCAAATTGGCCGGTTAAACAGTGAGGGCTTTGGGTGGCGGATCAGGAATGCAAGCATCAGGAACAAGCAGCCGCACAGAGTCTCGGACGGCGTCATACCTCAATAAGGGAAGCTCATAGGCCGGCTCCGGCTTGGGCAGATCAAAGAAGAAATCCGAATGGGTGGCGGAAAAAAGAGAAGTGTCTTTATGAGAGACCGAGCAAGCACAGCTGAAACCGGGTGGAAACGCTTGAGTGGCATGCGGCCAAGCCGAGCCGCCCATCATCATCGGGCACTTCCCGTGGCCGTGCATACAGCATCCGCAGGTACAGGCCGAGGGACATTGAGCCATCCCCGGATTCGAACGCAGAGTTAGGTGGAATGGAATCCAGAGGCCGAACGCCAATAGTAATGTCCCGAGGCAGCCTCTAAACACGATTCGGTTAGTATAACATGCGCGGCGCGCTGGTCGTGGAACGGGGTGGAGGGAATAGAGAAAACTCGCGGCAGGGCTTTGGCCCCAAAAACGGCGCCTAGCTCTATTTTGCACCCGCCGGATGGAAGGAATTTCCCGTTTTGGACGCGGAAGCTGCGGAGCCGGTGTCTTCGCCAAAAACTTGCGCGGTGAAGGCTTCAATGGCCGCTCCATGCCGCCAGGCATCTTCAGGAAGTCCGGCCTTCAGGCAAGTTTGTTCGAGAAACTCTTCGCGGTCCCAGCGCCATTCCACGGCCACCTGGGGTAAGAGCAGCCCGCGCCGGTTTCCCTGCGAGATAAACAGGCCGTGCTTTCCCACTTCAATCTGCTCAGGGGCCACAACCTGCGGGTCGCTCAAAACGGAAATCTCAATATGGATCGAGGGAACTTCCTGCGGGGTGATCGGAGAGAAACGGGGATCTGCGATTGCCGCGCCGACGGCGCATTCTCGGACGGTCTGATAGAGCGGTGCGTCCCCTCTGACGTGCCCGATGCAGCCGCGCAACCGGTCTTGCTTTCGAAGAGTAACAAAAGCTCCCTGGAGAGCGAGCAACGCAGGCGGCAGCGACGGAATTTCCTCGTTCAGAGCTCCTCCCCGAACGCCCATCTCCAACGCTTCCCGCGCCAACCTCAGCAGAATTCGCCGTTCCTCTTCAGTGAGCGGCGGCATCCTTCTCGCCTTCCTTTTCCTTGCCACCCGGAATCACCACCAGATGGCCCGTGGTCCGCTGGTTCAGGCGAGCGTCCATCTTCCTTCGGAAATCCCAAAAGTATTGCGTGCCTGAAACCGTCGCAAAGACGACCACCATCCACAGCAGCACGGCACCCGCCAGCGGCAACAGAGAAAATCGTGTTTCAAGCGTTATCACGCTGATAGCCATCACTTGCAGAACCATCTTTGTTTTTCCCATGTCCGATGCCTGAAGCAAAAAACCTTGCGCCGAGGCAATGGAGCGAAGTCCGGTCACCGCCAACTCCCGCCCGATGATAATCACCACCATCCAGGCGGGAACCAGGTGCAGTTCCACTAGAGAAATGAAGGCCGACGCTGTCAGAAGTTTATCGGCAAGGGGATCCAACAGAATCCCAAGCGCCGTCACTTGGCCTCGCTTGCGGGCCAGATAGCCGTCCAGCAGGTCCGTGGCGGCGGCAAGCAAAAACACGGTGACGGCCCACAGGTCCATGTTTTGGCCTCTGGTCAGCAACAGCACGACGACCAGAGGAACAAAAAAGATACGAAGGATGGTCAGTGAAATAGGGAGGTTCATAAATGTTGGAACTTCATCCCCGCCGGCATGGATTGGAAGAGAGGCTCTCGCTCAAGGACTTTGGGAATTTCACGAGACAACTCGCCTAACTCACACCACCCACTATAGCCAAGCCCTGAAAGTGTGTCAACGAAAGTTGGCGGCTTCATTGAAAGTTCAAGTTTTCCCCGGCGGCTCCGTTTCCACCCTCGAGACCGTCTCTCTTTCCGAAGCATTAAGAGACATCCGCAAGAATTTCGCAACCGATGCGCGGGCACGGCGCCCTGATTTCCAATTTCAGCAGAGCCACTTGAAAATGTCCGTGGCTGCGGGACATCCCGATCTACATGCGCCTAGCCGCGCTGAACCTTTCGAGCCTCTGTCCATCCGGGGATTGCTTCCCCTGACGAGGCCCGGCCCCAAACCCTCGACGCAAATCCCCGCAAGGCTACAACGAGAGCCTATACATTTGGAAGACCTGTTTAACGCGGTTAAGTGGCCTGCACCAGGCTACAACGGAGGGATAGGCCATTGCCTCACGATTGTGCAAAACTGGCAGTGAGACAGCCGCCTCTGCATTGCTTTATAGGGGTCAGGACCCTTGCCCAATCCTTTATTATCCATGCCGTATGTTGCTAGAAACAGGGGACTAAGCTGAAAAGCCCATAAAATGGCCGTTTTCCCAAGGGGATTGGCGTTTCAGCCCCCCAGGTTAAAGGCCATCGCTTTTTCCACAAGATTTTCCACAGGCCTGACGACCGCAAAAACAAAGGGATTTAGCTATGGGTAAGCGAATCCGCGTGAAAAGTCCGGCCGGGTTGCAATCGCTCGCGGAGAGATTTGGCAAGTTGAGCTCGCACCGTCACGCGGTTGTCTTCATACCGTGTCGACAAAACATTTCCAGCCCGATGAAGAAAAGCCAGCCGTTCTCCATCGCCCGCCGAGAATTCAAATTCGGCCTCGACAATCGGGTCCGCGTCGAGCATTTCGTCGATCTTTTGCAGGAGGACTTGAAAACCTTCTCCCGTGGCTGCGGAAACTTCCGCCACCCTGGGCCCTCGCAGGAGCCTTGCTCGCAGGGCATCGTCCAGCAAGTCGATCTTGTTCCACACCAGCAGGCGCGGCGTTTCCACAATACCCAAAGTCTCAAGCAAATGTTCGACTGCCGTCTCCTGCTGGCGGTGTTGAGGATCGGAGGCATCGGTCACTTGCACCAAAAGGCTCGAGCTCTCAAGCTCCTCGAGCGTGGCGCGAAACGCGGCCACAAGATGCGGAGGCAGTTTGCGAATGAATCCCACTGTGTCCGACAAAAGTACCCGCCGGTGCGAAGGAAGCTTCACGACCCGCACGGTGGGATCGAGCGTCACAAACAAGCGGTCCGAAGTTGAAACGCGAGCGCGCGTCAGGGCATTGAAAAGCGTCGACTTTCCGGCGTTGGTATATCCCACCAGGGCGACCGTGAAAAGCTGATTTTCGCGCCGATGATCCCGGTGCAAGGCACGCTCGGAGCGCACTTTCTCGATCCCTTGCGCAAGCCTTTGGATCCGCGCGCGGATCCGGCGGCGGTCAAACTCAAGCTGCTGCTCACCGGGGCCTCTTGTCCCGATGCCGCCTCCTAGCCGTGAAAGAAGCGTGCCGCGGCCGGAAAGTCGAGGCAAGAGATAGTTCAATTGCGCGAGTTCAACCTGGAGTTGGCCCTCGCGGCTCCGAGCGCGGCTTGCAAAGATGTCAAGAATCAGTTGAGTGCGGTCGATAACCTTGGAATCAAGCGATTCTTCAAGGTTGCGCAACTGTGTGGGGGTAAGGTCGTGGTCGAAGATCACAACGCCGGCGTGAGCTGCGCGCGCATTGACCCGGATTTCATGAGCCTTTCCGCGGCCCACCAAGGTGGCGGGATCAGGCTCCGGAGAGAATTGAAGAGCGGCCCCTACCACCCGGGCCCCGGCGCTTGTCACCAACTCGCGCAGTTCCTCCAGGCTCTCCTCCGGATCGTAGTCGACAGGAGCGCTGGCGCGCCGTGAGCGCGCCCAGCCAACCAGATAGGCCTTCTCCAAAATCTGTTCCTTGCGAATCCTCAAGAACCTCCAGGGAACGGCGCATGAGCGGAGGAAGAGTTGGCGCGGTTCACCACAACGGTTGAAATCGCATGCTTAAAAATCAATTGCTCTTGCCCGCTGCTGTCTAGAATCACCGAGTATTTATCGAAGCTGCGGATCCGCCCGATCAGCTTGACGCCGCTCACCAGGTAAATGGTAACGATGGTCTTATCTTTCCGCAGCGAGTTTAAAAAGCCATCCTGGATGTTTTGAAGTTTTTCCACGGTCTTTCTCTTTTCTGCTGGAGCACCTTGCAACATAGCGCCTCTCAAAACAAAGACGAAGTCTTGGGTAAATTGACCCCTTCCTGGCTTTTGGGTCCTAGCATGGCGCTGACCGAACCGAGCACCCGATCCTGGAGTTCCGGATCGTCGCCAAAGGCCGAAAACCAGGTTACCTCAGACTCCCTGCGAAACCATGTCATCTGGCGTTTCGCATATTGCCGGGTTACCGCTTGCGTCTCTTCAAGAGCTTTCTGCCAGGTGATCTCGCCACCGAGGGCGGCCGCAACCTGGCGATAACCCAGCGCTCCCATGGCTTTCATCCTGGGCGCGTCCGGTTGCGCAAGCAGGCGTTGCACCTCTTCCCGGAGGCCTGAAGCAAACATCCACTCCACCCGTTGATTGATCCGGGCATAGAGCGCATCGCGGGCAGGATTCAGGCCAATCTTGAGGCAACGGAAACCCTCCAAAGCCTGCCGGCCGCCAGCGTGCAACGCGGAGAGAGACTGCCGCGACATCAGGCAAACCTCAACCGCGCGGATGGCCTTTTGCAGGTCCTGGGGATCGATCCGCCGTGCCGAGGCAGGATCCAGCCGCTTGAGCAGGCGGTGAATAGACTCGCGGCCCCGCCGATCCGCCAAACCTCTCAGTCGGGCGCGCAATTGCTCCGAACGTGGCGGACCCTCGAATAGCCCCAGCAACAGAGCCCGCAAATAAAGGCCTGTTCCCCCCACCAGAATCGGGAGTTTTGCCCGCTGGCAAATTCCGTGGAGCACCTTTAACGCTTCCCGCCTAAAATCTCCGGCGGTAAAGCTATCTCCAGGGTCCAGGCAATCAACCAGGTGATGCGGAATCCCCCGGCGCTCAGCCAGCGGAAGCTTCCCCGTCCCGATGTCAAACCCCCGGTAAATTTGGACGGAATCATAATTAACAACTTCGCCGTCCAGACGCTCGGCTAGCGTAAGGCCCAAAGCCGATTTGCCCACAGCTGTGGGCCCGACAATGGCTATGAGAGGATATTCCTCAGCGCTCTCATCCTTCATACTAAGTGCAGGTAACGAGCAAGCAAAAAAAACAAAATGAATGCAAGCAGAAGAAAAGTGCCGAGCAGCTGGTGCCTCGACGGCTGTTGCATGGTGTGACCGCAGGGTGAATGCCCGCAAACCATAGCAGGAGAACGGAATTCATCTTCACACAAACAACTCTTACTGCTCCCGCTCCTTTTCCCACCTAGATTCTATCCGACCCACCATGGGCATTCAAACTCTTTTATCGAAAAGGCGGCTGAGGCTTTGCCAGGCACGGCACACCCTTGCGAGTTTCGCAGGCTCCCTGACATCGACAGTGGCCGCTTGCGGCGCTAGTCCAGCAGAAGGGCTACGCTGACTGGAACTCCCGCACTGCCTCAACCAACGCCATGATGTTGGCCTTCGGCATCCCGGGGCTGACGCCGCCGCCGAGCGAAAGAATGATCCCGTTTCCTCCAGTCTTCCGGAGAATGTTAAGAGCGCTTGCCTTGACATCCTCGGGAGAGCCGCGGCTCCCAATCTCCAGCGGAGGGACGTTCCCCATCAGGCAGATTCTTCCCTTCGTTCTGCTCGAAACCTCGCTGATATCCAGGTTGTGGCTCCAATTCAAGACATCGAAGCCTGTCGCAGATAAATCTTCCAGGAAGGGAGCGATATTCGCGTCATTATGATAAACCTTCACCCAAGATTCTGGGAAACTGCGAAAGACTTGTTTTAGATAGGGATCGGCGAACTCCGAGTAGCGCTTCGGCGACAAAAAGCCCACGATATCATCAAGAATAAATATCCCTTCAATGCTCGCACCGACCACTTCCACTTGCGCTTTCAGCCATCGGATGACGGCATCGGTCGCAAAGGCCATCAGCTTGTGAACCCCCTGGGGATTGTCGGCAATATCCATCATTAATTCAGTGATGCCGCGCAGAAAGGCCGCCGTGCAAATAGGCCCACGGGCTGTGGCCATCCGAATCGCGTAACCTGCTTCCAAAATTCGCGATTTCTGCTTCTGGTATCGATGGAGCGCTGCGGCCATGAAACTGTCTGCGTAGGGATCGATGGGCGAGAAATGGTCCAAATCCTCCAAACGGAACAAAGCCGGCGATTGGCCCGGAGGCTGGTCTTGATGGAAGCAAATCTTCGAGCCCAGAGCAGAAGGTTCAATGGCCATGCCGAATTCCGCCCACCAGGAAGGAAAGACAATGATATCGGGAAACTCCTGCATGATCCCGAGGTTCGAATGAAACCACACTTCGGGGTCAAAATAATAATCAAGGTGGCTAATACCCAGATAACCCGGGATCCATGGACTGTCGATGATAAGAGCAATCGGTATCTCTCGAACGGGCTGTAATTTTGCGGCTTTTTTGTAAAGTTCCCATTGTTCGGAACGCATCGTAGCACCTCAACTTTATCGCAGGTTTAGCGTTTGAGGCTCTCACTCAACAAGGATGCAGGCCTGTTCCTGAACTACCTTGAACAAATGCTAGAAGATACATTAGGACTGGTCTTCAAATTTGAAAAGAAAAAATGCAGGCTTAGTAGTTGGTCGTGCCCATGTTGTAAAAGTAAATAAACTCCAGCACCAAGTGCTTGCCGGTAAACTGCGTCGGCAAGGGCGGAAAGGGGTTTGATGCGCGAATGGAAGCGAGCGCGGCGCGGTCGAGCGGAGATGAGCCTGAAGAGGCCAGCAAGCGGAGCTGGGGTACCGAACCGTCCTTAAGAATCTCAAACACCAGAGCCACCCGCCCTTTTTCTCCCAGGCGCGCCGACTCTGGAATCACCGCGTACCAATTCCGGCGAACGATGTAAACCACTCGCGCGAGGTAGGGCCCAAAGTTTACGCCGCGGGTGTCGGAAAGGATAATCGGGCCGGAAGTCGAAAAGTTCGGGTTGATATTCTGGAGTTGGTAAGCCGAGTCGCCCGGGCCAACAGCAGGACCGCTATTGGGGTTCTGGGCGGCAGCCCGCAAAGATTGCTGAATCTCCTGGCCGGGCGTCGAGAACGGCAGATGCAAGGGAGAATCCCCTTTGCGGGTAGGCGGCTTCACGTTCATCAAGCGCAACTGGGCTTCCTGTTGGTCTTCTTTTTTGGGCTGCGGCTGAGCGGGAGAGGGAGGCTTGGCTGCTTGAGCCATTGCCTGGGGCGCAGGCTTGGGAGCTGGCGGCGGAGTCGGAGCATGCTGTCCCCCAGCAATTTCCGGCAGGTGCGAGTTGCCGCGCATGTAGGGCATGTGGAGCCCGTGATTGTCGACTTCCGGCGATTTACCTTGGGCGCGACGGTTCTTGTCGGACTGGATGTTGGTGTTGGGAGGTTTCCTGGCGGAACGCAACAGGTCCCGCGGAAAGTACAACAGCGTAGCCTGCTGCTGGGGCTTCGGCTTGGTTTGAAGCTGCAGCATCCTGGCGGTTTCTGGAAACAGGCGCGGCGCAAGAATCAGAAAGACCGCCAGCAGCAACTGAAAAATAAAAGCCAGCAAAAAAGCGGTCAGGCGGCGCCAGCGCGCGATCTCATTCTCATAGTCGACCAGCAGTCGAAACTCGGGGTCAGTCCTCATAATTCCTTGGGTTTGCCAGGCGCGGCTGGTTCCCGGCCGAGATCACAACTCGCCGCTATGCCCTAGAGATCGAGTCATCGGGACGTGAACGCGCCCTGCATGTTCTTCGATGCAAAACATCACCCTCTCGGCTAAGGCCAGTGCGTCCCGTCCTTCCCTGCCCCCTACAAGCGGCGGCCGCCGCGTCCGCACGCAGCGCACAAAGGATTCCAGTTCCGCCTGCAACGGCTCCCGGGTCGAAGCCTCCAGCTTGCGAAAACCGATTCCAGGGGCTGTCCCATTGTGGTTCACGCTAAGCAGGAGTGAGTCACGCCGGGAGAAATCGATGGAGATGTACTCGTGGGGTTGAAAATATCGAAACTTTCGGACCTTTTCAGTGCTCACCCGGCTCGCTGTAAGGTTGGCAACTGTACCGTTCTCAAACTCAACTCTGGCGTTGGCAATATCGACCTTGTCGGAAAGCACCGGCAGCCCCACCGCCCGGACTTCACGCACCGGAGACCCTACCATCCAGAGTACCAGATCGAGATCGTGAATCATAAGGTCAAATACGACGTCCACGTCCAGGCTGCGCGGGCTAAAAACTCCCAGCCGATGAATCTCAAAAAACAGAGGCTGGCGCGTCACTGCCTTTGCCGCCACAACTCCAGGGTTGAAACGTTCGAGATGCCCCACCTGCAAGATTCGTCCCGCGCGATCCGCCGCCTGGATAAGTTCTTCGGCTTCCTCCACGGTGCGCGTAATCGGCTTTTCCACCAAAACATCCACGCCGCTCGCAACAGCGGCGCTCGCCACGGCGGCATGGGCCGTTGTCGGAATCACAATGCTGACCGCTTTGGCCGCCGCGAGGGTTTCTTCGAGGCTCGCAAAAACCTTGGTACCCAGTTCTGAGGCCAGAGAAAGAGCGCGATCCGCCTGCTGATCATAAACACCAACCAGTTCTGCGCCTGGCACTTGCCTGAAAGCATGGGCATGGCGCTTGCCGTGCTCGCCTGCTCCGATAACTGCAATGGTTACCTTCTGCAATGTTAAAGTGTTCTCCTTGCTCCGGCCGGGCGCCGGGTCAGCCGCGCAAACTGGCAGGGCGCTGAAGGGTTCAGTCCTTCATGCCCACAACTGCGATTCCTGTCTGATTGGCCTCTTCAATCAACTGCTCGCGTTCAAACAAAAGCGTGCGCCCCGCGTCCACGGCCAGCACCCGGGCATTCGAACGGCTCATCACCCGAATCGTATTCACTCCCACGACAGGCACGTCAAACCGCATGTCCTGCTGGGGCTTACTTACTTTGACGACGACCAGTCGCTTTCCGTTACTTAAAGCGGCCGCGCGCTCAATGGCGGCATCGGTTCCTTCCATCGCTTCAACCGCAACACAGGCCCGGTCGGCAACCACAATCGTTTGGCCGATATCAAGGCCGGCAATCGTATGAGCGATTTCCCTGCCATAAGCAATGTCGGAGAGTTCGCCCGCGTCCGGGATACGCTTCGTCAAATGGCCGGCAGCCGCCAGGAGAGGCTGGAGAAACAGCGTGGAATCAGCAACCCGCATGCCGCGGGCTTCGAGCATGTGAACAAACGCGCCAATCAAGGCATCCGTATTTTTCCGGCGCATCCCTTCCAGGGTGCGTTGCACAACCCCGTCCGCCTTGATTGAGCTAAAAAGTTGGACGTGTTTGACCTGCCCCGCCAGGACCACTTGGGTGACGCCCCGGGCAGTGAGGAGTTCGAGCAACTTGCTGACTTCTCCAAGGCTCAGCCACACAATTTCCCGGGCGTGTGTGCCGAGCTCCGGGAAAGCTTCCTCTTTGATGGCCACAACCAGCGGGTCAATGCCCCGCTCGCGCGCCGCATCGAGAACCAGAAACGGGAAGCGCCCGTTGCCCGCAATGATGGCAAAACGATCACTCATGCGTATTCTTAAAGGTTGTCCCGCAAACTGCCTGGCTGCCGGCCGCGTCCCAGGACGGTCATTCCGCTCCCTAATGGGCGGTCTTCACTTCACAACACCGCGCTCGGAAGTCCTTACGAAGTCCACCAAGGCCCTCACGTGCGACGACTTGATGCCCTCTTTTTCCAGCTTTTCAAGCGCCTGGGTCGTGTTCAACTTCGAGCGGCAAAGAATCCGGAAGGCGGCCTGGATCTCGTCAATCTCTTCAGGAGCAAGGCCCACGCGCTCGAGTCCCAGGCGGTTCGCTCCGTAAACCGACATGGGCCGTTCAGCGGAGGTTTTTGAGTAAGGAAGGATATCCTTGTTAACAACCGTATAGCTGCCCAGAAAGCTGTATGCGCCGATTCGACTGAACTGATGAATCCCGCAAAATGCCCCCACAATCGCGTGGTCGCCGATTTCAACGTGTCCCGCAAGCGAGGCCCCATTCGCCATAATGATATGATTCCCAAGCTGGCAGTCGTGGGCCACGTGGACGTAGGCCATCAGAAGGTTCTGGCTGCCAATGCGCGTGACCCCTCCGTCATCCGCCGTGCCTCGGTGGATCGTCACAAATTCCCGAAATACATTCTGATCGCCAATTTCAAGGTAAGTGCTCTCACCTTGATACTTGGTGTCCTGCGGGTCGAGCCCAATCGAAGCGTATGGGAAGATCCGGTTGCGCTTGCCGAACTTCGCGGGCCCGGCCAGAACCACATGTGACATGATCTCGGTGTCTTCCCCAATTTCCACGCCTTCACCGATCACACTATAAGGGCCAACCGTAACGCCGCAGGCGAGTCGGGCTTGGGGATGAATGATGGCTGTGGGGTGGGCTTTCATAGACCGGGCTTCTCCACGATCGCGAAAAGCACGGTCGCCTCGGCCACCAGCTTGTTTTCCACTGTTGCGCGTCCCTGCATCTTGCCAAAATTGTTGCGGCGGCTCAGAAGCCGCATCTCCACATGAAGCTGGTCGCCAGGCAGGACCGGCCGCCGGAATTTGGCGTTTTCAATGCCGGTAAAATAGATCAGTTTTTTTTCCTTATCCGGCAGATCGCGATAGATCAGAACTCCTGCCACCTGGGCCATCGATTCAATAATCAGAACGCCAGGCATGACCGGAACACCGGGAAAATGTCCCTGAAAAAACTGTTCGTTAATCGTGACGTTCTTCAGGCCCACGATTCGGCTGTCCGGCTCAAGCTCCAGAATTCTGTCCACCAGCAGAAACGGGTAGCGGTGCGGCAGGAATTTCATAATCTCCGTAATCCCGTAAACCGGCTTCACCGCTTCCAGGGAATTCTTCTCCGCTTCCGAGGTTAAAGTTGGATCATTCACATTGCACCTTCCGGCTGATAACCTGAATTGCTTGCGCGCTCAGCTCTCAATCCCGCTAGAGCAGAGGAACGCCAATCGGCGAGGGCCGCGAAAGCATTATAATCGAAAGCTCAGGGGGTTCCAAATGCGCGCCCCTGATGCAGTCGAGCGATAAAGATCGGGCGATCCTTGACTGGACAAAAATATTCGCCAGGTTTACTTGGCGTGGGCTGCGTCGCCGGACGGAATGCCCTTGTGCAAAGAGTGCAAAGTAAGTATGATCCAGAAGTTTTGGATGAAAAAATGGAACGGGCGGGGATTGCCCCGCCACTTTAAGGGTGAATTCAACCTAATTTAAGGAGCAAGAAGAATGAGCACAACCAGGCGGAATTTCCTCCGCAATACCATTCTGGGAGCTGGATTGGTCTCAGGCGCGAAGGCATGGGCCAGTACCAATCCAGGTTTCACTCCCATCAATCCTCCCAGCGGGCCTTATCAAGCGATGGATGGAGAGGGGGCGTTGCCCATCAAACAGGATTCGCGTTATCCCGACAAGCCACTTGGCCGGGCAAGAATCGAGCCGTCGTTGGCCAAATTGCAGCCCGGCGCGCAGCAACAGTTTAGGGCCATCATTGCGGCCCCAACGTTCAGTTACGCTCACTTGGCTGAGAACGTGACCTGGACGGTGAATGACGTTGAGAGCGGCAACTCCCAGGTGGGGACGATCGATGCCCGCGGCTTGTACCGGGCACCCGCCCAGGCTCCAGTACCCCACGAAGTGCACGTTTGCGCGAAGGTTGAAGGCGTAATGAACCCTTTGCTTTTCGCCACTGTTTTGGTGGGAGCGTCCGAAGCTTCATATATCATGAAGAGCTCCTGGACTGATCAAGCCCACGTTATGAAGTTTCCGCACAGTATCTCACTTGACCCTCAAGACAACTTGCTGATTGCTGACTCCATCGGCAACGGCGCCTATCGATTTTCCCGGGAAGGCAAGCTCCTCACCGTTTTCGGCTTCAGTCCGCGTCACAAGAAAGGAGCTCACCCGCCTGCAGGCTCGGCGTCCAAGCACCCGAGCCTCGCCATGGGATATTTTGGCGGAATGGACCCTGGATATTTTTCCGCACCCCGAGTGGCTATCTCTGACAAAGAAGGAAATGTCTACGTGGTCGATACGGAAGAGCGACGGCCGCAGATCCAGGTATTTGACAGCGAGGGTCATTTTAAGTACGCCTTTGGGCAGCATGGAACGCTGCCGGGCTATCTGATCCGAGTCCATGGCATGGCCTTTGATAGTAAAGGACTATTGCACGCCGAGGACGTCGAGAATTGCCGGGTCAATACGTATGAACCTGATGGCAAGTTCGTGGGAAGCTGGGGCCACGAAGGAGCTCTGCCCGGTCAGCTGAATGCTCCCCATTGTCTTTACATCGACCCCAATGACGAGCCTTTCGTGATTGGATACTACGGGCCAACTCAGAAGTTTACATCTGACGGTCACTATCTATTGGCCTTCGCTCATGCCGACCCGCCTGATCACCCGATCAGTTTCCAGAGCCTCTTCGGAGACCGCTGGGGCAATGTGTACGTTCCTATGCGGGATGAAGGCCTCCAGAAGTACAACAACGTCGGTGAATTTGTAGGCTGGGTAACAAGGGGGGTCGGCACACAGTGGGGTACAGTCGCTCACGACGGCACTGTCTATCTGCTGCCAACTTCGACCTCCAAGAACCAGGAGAAGAAGCTGCCTACGGTTGCAGTCTATTCCCCACGGTAGTGTGTTGAGACCGAAGACGGTTTCAAGAGAACGCGGTGCGAAAATGGTTGTTGTGCAACGCACCTTGTTCAACGATTGCTTGCGCGATGGGGCGCAACCACCAATCCGTGGATACGCCCCTGACAGCTAGGAGCGTGTCCGAGAATTGAGTTCAAACGGATTGGAGCGTGAGTTGAAGCGTCGGAACTGCCAACCGTTTGAAGAAGGTGCGGCCGCGAGTCTCCGAGCGCGACCTGCGGGGGCGGCGGATGGCCGCGCTCGCGTGAGCGGCCCGCAGTTTTCCCTTCCGCTCATGCCCAACCGGCCCGGTACATCTTCAAAAGGTTGTGCGCCGCACACACCAGCGCCCATTCCGCCCTCACCTTCTCGAACCCGC
>JAJYHU010000253.1 GCA_021784615.1 Acidobacteriota bacterium
TGCAACTGGCGCTCGTCGGCAACGGACAGTTTGAGCAGACTCGGCCGGGCCATACAAGGGATTGTATACCCCAACCGAATTATGCGCAATATTTAGTGAAGTCAACTTAGTAGTATATATTTTTGTTAGTTACTAACAGGAGGTTTCTGGATATGGAAGCAAGAGAACAGCGTGGACTTGAACTGGCAGCTACAAAACAAATCCGCCGAAAAGGGCAATGTTGGATGGTCCCTTCCCAGGAAAATAGTGGGAATTACATCGTCGATTTGAAGAGCGATCCGCCAGCGAATGACTTTCCGGTTGCGGGACAACGCATAACACGTCCCGAGGATGGCTGCCACGCCGAGCAGGGAAGCTAACCGATTCAATGGACCTTTCTCCGTATCTTGCGTTGCGAAACCCTGATCTGGTCGATCGCTGCCGATTCCCTTGAAAACGCGATTCCGATAACGTCGTCCGCTACTATAATGTGCAATCCGTAATAGGGGAAGGCTGTGATTGAAATTCTTCTATGGCGCGCTATCGCGGATTGCCGCGCTATGCGATGATTTGCGGAACGCGGGGCTCGGGCCGGAAGTTGAATGGCGGCTAAAGAGCGGGAAGGGAGAAAACGATGCCGGTATATTCTAGAGATTGTCTCGAGGGGCAGGGCGTTCTGATTACCGGAGGACTGGGAGCGATCGGCCGGGTTGTCGTGAGCCGATTGTTGGCAGTCTCCGCTTCCGTGGCGGTGAACGACGTGCTGCCTGAGGACCAGGCGGCTCGCGAGATGCAAGCAGCAGGCTGGGACAAAGCCCGGTGCCACTATCTTCGCGCCGATATCACGCAGCCGGCTGAAGCGCAGAAGCTGGTTAGTGAAGCCCGGGCGAGGCTGGGCCGGCTGGACGTGGCGCTCTGCCACGCGGGCATGACGGTGAGTTGCCCCATTCTGGACTATTCCTCGGAGGGCTGGAACAAAATTCTGGATTTGAATCTGAAGGGTGCATTCCTGGTGGCCCAGGCGGCGGCCAAAACGATGATTGCGCAGGGCGCGCGAGGAAAAATCGTTTTCACCTCCTCCTGGGTGCAGGACGTTCCGTGGCCTGAGATTACGCCGTATAACGTTTCGAAAAGCGGTATAAAGATGCTGATGCGCGGCATGGCTCGCGAATTGGCCGCCCAGGGGATTCGAGTGAACTCCGTCGCACCGGGAATTGTGGCCGTGGGCCTGGCGAAACACCAGTGGGACGCGGAACCCGATTATCGCCGTCGTGCTGAAAAGGCCATTCCGCTGGGCCATATGCAGCCCCCGGAGACGGTGGCCGATGCAGTGGTGTTTCTGTGCTCGGCGGCCTCCGACTACATGACCGGCGCGACCCTTTTGGTGGACGGCGGGTGCAGCCTGTACCCGATGAATTGAACCGCACTGGATGTAGGCATGCTCTACATGTAGCGACGCCTTCAGAGAGCATGCCGGGCTGAAGCCCGGCGCTACGCCGTCGCCGCGGCAGCCGTCAAGCGGCTTTCTTTCCATAGCTTGATGTAGGGTTCGAGTTCCTGCATCATGCTGTGGAACCGTTCGAGCCGCAGCGATTGCGCTCCGTCGCTCATGGCTTTTTCCGGGCAAGGGTGAACTTCCACAATCAAGCCGTCCGCTCCGATGGCGACGGCTGCGCGCGCGAGCGCCGGTACCAGGCTCTGCTTGCCGGTGGCGTGGCTGGGGTCGAGGATGACGGGCAGATGGGTCAGTTCATTGAGCACGGCCACGGCCGTGATGTCACAGGTGTTTCGCGTGGCGGTTTCAAAAGTGCGGATGCCGCGCTCGCAGAGCATAATGTTGGGGTTGCCGTGCGCCGTGATGTATTCGGCGGACATCAGCAGTTCCTTGATGGTGGAACTCATGCCGCGCTTCAGGAGGATGGGCCGCCGGCATTTGCCGAGCGCCTTCAAAAGCGCGAAGTTCTGCATGTTGCGCGCGCCCACTTGCATGATGTCGGCGTACTCGGCGACCGTGTCCACATCGCCTTCGCTCATGATCTCGGTGACGATGGCAAGGCCCGTGGCTTGCCGCGCCTTGGCCAGCAGCTTGAGGCCTTCAAGCGCCAGCCCCTGGAAGTCGTAAGGCGACGTGCGGGGTTTGAAAGCGCCGCCCCGCAGAACCTTGGCTCCCGCGGCGGCAACGCCCTCGGCCGTATCGAGAATCTGTTTTTCATTTTCCACCGAACACGGGCCGGCCATCACCACAAACTCGTCGCCGCCGATCTCCGCGCCGTTCACGCGAATGCGCGTGCGCTCCTTTTTGAATTCCTTGCTGACAAACTTGTAGGGAGCGGAAATCCGCATGGCGGTTTCGACGCCGGGCGTGGCTTCAAGGGATTCGAGGCAGGCCGTAACGTCGCCCATGCCGACGGCGCCAATCACCACGCGCTCTTCGCCCTCGATGGAATGAACTTTGTAACCGAACTCGCGAATCCGCTCGCACACGCGATCAATCTCCTCCCGTGTGGCATGAGGCCGCATGGATATGATCATGGTTTATCTCTCCTCGCCAATAAAAAAGCCCACTCGTTTTGAGTGGGCTGGCTTTTGAATCCTGGTTTTCCCGGTCAGGCCAACGCCACTCTACCGCGTCTGGGCAAAGCCCCAGTACGCGTAGGTAAAGCTAAACGCGTTGGCGTAAATGCTGACCATCAGTTACAAAATATACC
>JAJYHU010000359.1 GCA_021784615.1 Acidobacteriota bacterium
AGATCAGCCGCGGCTCGCGAGGAGGCTCTTTTTCAAAGACATCCAGCGCAGCAGCACCCACCTGCCCGCTTTCGAGCGCTGCCAGCAGGGCGTTTTCATCGATCAGATCTCCGCGCGCGCAGTTGACAATCCGGATTCCAGGCTTTGCCAGTGCGAGCCGTTCAGCGTTGAGGAAATGTTGTGTTTCTGGGGTCGCCGCGGCGTGCAGGCTGAGAAAGTCGCTCGATTGCAGCAATCCTTCCAGGTTGACCAGCTTCACGTCCTGGCCTTGCGCGAGCCTGGCAGAGACATAAGGATCGTAAGCAATAACATCCATTTGAAAAGCCCGTGCAAGGCGAGCAACCTCGCTCCCGATCCTGCCCAGGCCAACCAGTCCCAGAGTTTTGCCGCGCAATTCAGTGCCGGTTAATTTCTTTTTTTCCCACGAGCCCTTTTTCATTGAAGCGTCTGCCTGAGGAATGCGGCGTGCAATCGCCAGGACAAGGGCCATGGTGTGCTCGGCGACGCTGGTGGCGTTGCCGCCCGGCGTGTTCATAACCACAATGCCGCGCTTCGTGGCCGCTTCCAGGTCAACATTGTCAACGCCCACCCCTGCACGGCCGATGGCCCGCAGGTGATGAGCGTGCTCGAGCAGTTCCGCCGTCACCTTCGTGGCGCTGCGCACCACTAGCGCGTCGGCATCGGCGATCTCTTCCGCAACCGAAGATCCCTTCCGTTCGGGCAGAAAAACAACATCCCAGGATTTATCCTCCTGGAGCACTTGAACGGCATGCTTTGAAACATTGTCAGCAATTAAGACTTTCATGGGCGGTTATCCGAGGCCCAATTTTATGGGCGATGCAGACTCTGGAATTGCCTCCTTTCATAAAAACGATAGAAGAGATATTGAAGACTGATGAGACTGCCTTTGGGAAACGGAGCTTGGCTAACCCGCATGCTCCATATAAACCTTTTGCGCCGCGCGGACGCCGCTGCCCAGTTCGCACTTATGGCCAAGTTTAACCAGCGAGATCTCGACTCCGGCCAACCCTGCGAAAAGCTCTAACGCGTCATAGTAGCCAAGGTGGGCGAGGCGGAAAATTTTGCCTTTCATCGTTCCCTGGCCGTTGGCGATAATCGCCCCAAAACGCGAGCGCATCTCCTTAACAATGGCGCCTGAATCCATGCCTTCCGGAGACTTGATGGCCGTCACCGCATTGGCGGGAGAATCTGTTGCGAAGAGGCTAAGCCCCATCGCCTTCGCCGCCTCGCGCGTTGCTTTGGCCAGCATTGCCGCGTTCGCAATCAGGTTTTCGCGGCCAACTTCACGGATGTATTGCAGCGTCGCATGGAGACCCACCACGAGCGTCGTGGCCGGCGTATAGCTGGACTGGCCTTTGGCCAGGTTCTTGCGCTCTTTGGCAAAATCGAAATAGTAGCGGGGAGATTTGGATTTTCCGATCAGCTTCCACGCCTTCTCGCTGACGCTGGCAAACGCCAAGCCGGGCGGCACCATCAGAGCCTTTTGCGAGCCTCCAATCACCACGTCAAGCCCCCATTCATCGGGCCTTAGATCGGTTGTGCCAAGGCCGGTGATGCCGTCCACCACCAGGCAGGTCTCCGGCAGCGGCCGCACAAGGTCAGAGATGGCTTTGACGTCATGGCTCACGCCCGTGGAGGTTTCCGTCGCCTGGACATAAACCGCGCGGAAGGGGCCGTCGTTTCTGAGACATTTCCCAATCTCTTCCACACTGAGCGGCTGGCCGTAAGGCGCTTCCACCTTGACGGTTTCAAGGCCATAGGCAGACGCGAGTTCCACCCACCGTTCGCCAAATTTCCCCGCCGTGCAAACCAGCACGCGCTCGCCGGGAGAAGTCAAGTTCGCGATGGAACCTTCCATGGCACCTGTCCCAGAGCTGGAAAACATCAGGACGTCATTCTTGGTATTGAAAAAGTACCGCAGGTTCTCGAGAGTTTCGTTCATCAACTGCTTAAAAGCTTCCGTGCGATGATGCAAAGTGGCTGTGAGCGTTCGAGCTTGGCCTTCCATCAGAAGAGGTGTCGGGCCCGGAGTGAAGAGTCTTTCTTTGATAATTTGAGGCATGCAATCAGTTCCTTGGCTGATCAGAATGGGTGAAACGAATTGAGAGGATAGCAGCGAGACATACAGAACGTCCACGTAAGCTCAATAGAACTTCTTAGTTTAGGCGATCAGCCGCACATTGTCAATCGGAGCCTATAGCCCAGTGCCGAGCAAATGGCTGATGGCAAATCCAGAGGCCACCGGGTTACCGGGAGTAGATTTTGACCCACTGGCCGCGATCGCGGAATGTGGCCAGCAATCTCAAATGGAATTTGCGCTCGACGGAGCCGGCCGTCATGGCCGGCACGTACTCCAGGGTGTTTTCAACCCACAAAAAATGCCGCAGCCAGTTGTCGGGCGGATTCCATTGGCGCGAGTACAGGTAAAGAAGATCGAAGGAGCGCGGCGATACCGGATGGAAGTCTTGCGCGGTGAATCCTTCCAGCCTGACCACGCGCAACGGTTTTTTGACATAACCCAGCTCGGGCTGGGCCAGTTCGCCGGTGGCTGGCCAAGCCGTCATAATGCGGGGATTGTTTGGTTGCGCGGCAAGAAAGTCGGCGGCCTGCTGATGAAGATGAATGAAGTCCGCATAGGCAAGGTTGTCTTCGTAGGGGAAAGGATAAGGCGGGTTGATGAACCAGGAAGCGATAAAGCAAACTGCCGCAAGCGCCGCCAGGCCGCGCATCGCCGGGCGCGGCAGGCAATCCACAAAGAGCATGAGCGCCAGGTAGAAGCAGGGGAAAATCGGAAGCAGGTATCGCGACAGGACCGCGCCTCCGACCACGCTGAGCATGCCGATATAGGCGAGGGCCAGGCCCGCGGCAAGGAAGAAGAAATCCTTCCGGAGTTGCACTTGCCCCGGCGGCAACAACGTGGAATGTTCGGAACTTATGCCGGCTTTTGCGGCCTTCCGATATCCCAGGACGGCCGCCGCCAGCAGCAGCCAGTTGAACCCGGCAATGAACACCTGGTAGAGGCGTCTAAGGAAAGTTACGGCAATCCTTCCGGGCGTGAGAGTGGAATAGAGATTGTACTTGAGATAGACGGGATTGCCCGTCCAGAATCCCGTTGCGTGATGGTAATAGAGCGCCCAGGCCGTGAGCGGCGCAAGCGGAAGGACCAGCCAGGCGGCTGCCGAGGGATTCAGTTCCTTGCGGATACGCCAGGCGAAAATCCAGGCTACGGGGAGAAAGACGATGGCGGTTTCCTTGGTCATCACGGCCAGGGACAGCAGCACTGCGAACCAGACCAAGCGACGTCTGAGCAAGAGAAGAACGGCTGCTGTGGTGCTCAGGGCCGCGGCGAGATCCAAATGCGCAAGCGAACTCTGGGCGAAAAACAGCGGAGAGATCGCCAGTAGAGCGCAAGCCCACGCCGCCGTTTCGCGGCGCGCAACGATGCGGCCCAGCGCGTACAGGGCGGCGAGGGTTCCGGTTGCCAGAAGGATGATGGCCGTGCGCGTCGCGAGAGGAGAATTTCCCAGAAGCCGCCACGCCAATCCCAGGTAGATGGACATCAAGGGAGTATGTCCGGTAGGCAGCGTGTTTTGCGGGATCAGAAGGCCATGATGGTAGAAGTCGAGCGCCGCCGGAATATAGTAACCGGCTTCATCCCAAAAGTAGGGGAGGCGAAGATAAGGATAGTGCAGCAGCAATAAAACACCCGCCGCGGCGGCGAAGGCTAAACCAAACGAGATGCGAGAGCGCATAAGAAGTCTGCTTGAACGAGTTGCCGGAATCTCCTCCACAGGAGATTCATTGTTCAGGAATATGGCGCAAATTGGAAGTCCCTTGCAAGGGGCTGACGCGCTCTCTTTGGAAAAGCCGCCGGGGGCAAGGCATTGTCTTTGCCGATTCCGAGGATTACGATGGTCGTAGTTTCAAGTCTGATTTGAGCGGGGTGAAAAACGAACATGCCAAAGCAACTACGGGTCAAGATGCTGCTCGGGGTTTTAGTTCTGGCGTGTGTTGGCGCTCCACGGGCAAATGCCGCTGACAAGCGCGACGAAAAAGCCCTCGAGATCGCCCATCGCATGATGCGGGAGATGGGCGGAGAGCATGGATGGGATTCCGTCCACTTAATCCGTTTCGATTTCAAGGTTGTTTCCAACGGAAAGGTCATGCTGGACCGGCATCACCTCTGGGACAAAGCTACGGGCCGGTACCGCCTGGAAACTAAAACCAAGGATGGCCGGGAAGAAGTGGTGCTGTTCAATTCCGGCACGAAAGAGGGCAAAGTTTATGTGGGCGGGAAGCAGGTGGAAGGCGCGGAAGCCTCGAAGGATCTGAAAAGCGCCTATGCCGCCTATATCAATGACATGTACTGGCTGGCGGAGCCTTGGAAGTGGCTCGATCCCGGCGTCAACCTGAAGTACGAGGGCACGCGCGAGCGGGGCGGTGAAACCTATGACGTTGTTCATCTCACTTTTGGCCATGTCGGGCTGACTCCGGGCGACCAATATTGGGCCTATGTCTCGCGGAAGTCTCACTTGATGACTCATTGGCAATACCTTTTGCAGAACGGGAAAAGAGGCTCCTGGGATTGGCAATACGGCGACTATGGAGGCATCAAGCTGGCTAGGAATCACATCAGCGCTGACAAAAAGACCGAAATTAATATGGGAGACGTCGAAGTGCTTTCGAGCGTCGATGACGCATACTTCACCGATCCCGGCCACATGCTTTCGGAGTTGAAATAAACGGAGCGGGCATAAGTCCGCCAGGGTTGCTGCGCTGTCGATTTATCCCGCCGGGCGGGGCGGGGAAGCGGCGGGGCGGTTCGCAACTTCCAGGACTAGCCCAAAATGCTCAGAGGAGAATGATGAAATATCGAAAGTTCGGACGAACCGGCTGGAGGATCAGCGAGATCGGGTACGGCATGTGGGGGATGGGGGCGTGGAAGGGTTCCGAAATTGACGAGGAAGCGCTTCGCTCATTGCAGCGGGCGGTTGACTTGGGCTGCAATTTTTTTGACACTGCCTGGGACTACGGGAAAGGATACAGCGAAGGATTGCTGGGCAAGACCGTGCGGGCAAATCCGGGAAAAAAGCTCTACACGGCCACCAAGGTTCCTCCCAAGAATTTCAAGTGGCCGGCCCGGCGGCATTTTACCCTGGACGATTGTTTCCCGCCCGACCACATTGAGGAGTACACGCACAAGAGCCTCCAGGCCGCGGGTCTGGAAAGTTTTGATCTGATGCAGCTCCACACGTGGGAGGACGCGTGGCTTGAAGACGGCCGCTGGTACAAGAAGCTGGATGATTTGCGCCGCCAGGGCCTGATCCGCGCCATCGGAATCAGCATCAACCGCTGGGAGCCCTGGAACGGCGTGCGTGCTGTTCGGAGCGGCTTGGTGGACAGTGTCCAGGTGATTTACAACATCTTCGACCAAAATCCCGAAGACGAGCTTTTCCCGGCCTGCCGCGAGATGGACGTGGGCGTGATTGCGCGGGTTCCTTTTGACGAAGGCACTCTGACGGGCAAATTGACGCTAGACTCCCGCTGGCCGGAGACGGACTGGCGGCATTCGTATTTCGTTCCCGAAAACCTGAAGTCGAGCGTTGAGCACGCCGACGCGCTCAAGCCTTTGACACCCGAGGGGATGACCCTGCCGGAAATGGCCTTGCGATTTATCCTGGCGAATCATACGGTCAGCACCATCATTCCGGGGATGCGAAAGCTCCATAACGTGGAGGCCAACATGGCGGCGAGCGAGGCCGGGCCGCTTCCGGCGGAGCTTCAATCCGAGCTTCGGAAGCACCGCTGGGTGCGCGAAGTGACGGAGTGGTCGCAATGACCGGTCATCACAATGCGAGGCCGGAATGCAAGTCGAATGGGTCCCGCTTGAACTCCCGCTGGATTGCACCGTGCGGGGCATCTCCGGGTGGAGTTTCAGCTTCAAAAGGGAGATAATGCAAGGTAAGGAGAGAACTTATGAGCGCGTTTAGAACTCGGACCTGGTGGGTGGTGATTGTCGCGGGCTGCTTTCTCGCGGTTGGTTTGCGCGCCGACACCTTGACTCTGAAGGACGGGCGCACCATTCAGGGGAAGTATCTGGGTGGCACGGATTCCCAAGTTACCTTCTATACCAACGGCAACCTCCAACACTTTCCCATTGCCAACATGGTTTCTATAACCTTCGGCGATGAAACTTCTTCAAGCGCGGCGGCGTCCCCCAGCACAAGCCAGCCGGCGGCGCCGGTGGTCGCGGCAGCTCCGGAGTCTTCGAGCACTGCATCAACTTCGCAGAGCGTCCTGGTCCCTGCCGGCACCCAGATTGTCGTGCGCATGATTACGGGCATCGATTCAGACCGGAACCAGGTCGGACAGTCTTTTGATGCGAGCCTGGAGGAGCCTTTGACGGTTAACGGCGCCCTGGTCGCCCCGAAAGGTACGACGGTCTACGGCAGGCTGCTGGAGGTGCAATCAGCAGGGAAAATCAAGGGCCAGTCGGAGCTTCGATTGGGGCTCACGGGAATCGTTATCAATGGCGCAACCTACACGATTGCGACAGGCGAGTACACGGCTCAAGGCAGTTCTCGCGGGAAGCAAACCGCCGAACGGGCCGGAATTGGCGCTGCGGCTGGTGGGATTCTTGGAGCCATCCTCGGTGGAGGCAAAGGAGCCGCCATCGGAGCGGGCGTGGGCGCGGGCGCGGGCACTGCGGTGCAGGTCATGACGCACGGCCAGCAGGTGCACGTGCCAAGCGAAACAGTGCTCAACTTTACCTTGCAGCAGCCCGTGAATCTTCCTGTTTCAACCAGCACGTCGCCTGCTCCTTAAGGGTTGGAGGTGTTTTACCGGCTGCCGAGAATTGGTTGTGGGGGTCATGTTATGGATTCACCCATGCGCCCGCATGGCCGGCGCGAAACGCTTCACCATTGCTACAGCCTTTTGAGGAATCGCTTCCGCCAGCCTGAGGGCAGTTCGTCAATCTCCAGAACCTGCCGGACCAGCGCGGCGTCCGCAGGCTCAGGGCTGTAATAGAGCCGGAGAAGCGTTGAAATGCTGATCTGGTTCCTGCCGTGCTCAACCCGTTCTGCGGCGTCTCCTGCTCTGATTTCTCCTTCCTCGGCGACCGCAAGATAGAACCCTGTGCGGCCGCTTGCCAGGAAGCGGGCTATCATGTCTTCCCGTCCAAATTTCAACGCAAGCTTGTAGCAGGGAGTGCGCGGCTGGGTGACCATCAAGACGGCTGTTCCGATCCGAAACTGGTCTCCAATATGAGCGCCGTTTTCGAGCAATCCGTCGAGGGTGAGATTCTCTCCGAACATGCCCCAGGGCAGCGCCATATCAGGGAACTCGTTTTTCCAGAAAATGTAATGCTCGGAGGGATAGGCGTACACCGCTTTGTTCAGCCCTCCATGCACCGAGAGATCTGCTTGGGCGTCGCCTTCCAGGTTCAGCTTGTTAACCTTGACCTGTCCTGAAATCGGAGTCTTGAAGATTCCGGTCGTCACCCTTTTCTCCCCTGAGACAATCTGCTTGGGAAGGCCGACATTGACGGAGAGGACTTTGATCATGGCGTCAAAAGCTAGATGCAGATGGCCTGCCCCTCTAGGCCGGAGCGCTTTCTGATGCGCAACTCAAAGAAGCATTCTGGATTGCCGCGCTTTTTGCGCGGGCGCCTGGCTGCGGAAGCGTCTCGGCCACACCGGGGACCATCTCTTGGGCATGTTGATCTTCGCCGAGTTGCCGCTGCGCCAGGGCCGCAAAAAGCGTTGGTATTCCTTGTTCACCTGAGGGAATCGTCTGAACTTCGTCCCAATCGCTATCGGCTGAGCTTGGCGCGCGGGCCGTCCCCTTGTTGAACCCACGCCTCGTTGAAGTGCGCGTATTTGATGGTCTGCACGTTATAGCTGTAAGTCACGTCCAGGGAGCCGTCTTTTGCTTGGATTAGCGACGGATAGTCGAACCGTCCGCCGGGCTTGTCCTCCAGGTGCCGCGTCCATTTCCAGGTCTTTCCTTCGTCTGTGGAAATCGAGATTGCCAAACTGTCCCGTGAGGTAGCTCGATCGTTGTAAGCGAGGGCCAGGTGTCCATCGCGAAGCATCACGGCCTCAAGCCCGCTGTCGGGATTGGGAAGCTGGGTTGCCTTCACCGGCGACCAAGTAATTCCTCCGTCCACAGACTCGCTGCGCTTAATCCGGTGGTCAGGACTTCCGTCTCGGAAGAAAGCGAGCAACGTGCCATTTTTCAGCCTAACCACGGACGGCTGGCTGATTCCTATTCCTGGGATAGGATGGCTCATGACCCATGTCTTTCCACCGTCATGGGTCAGCGCCATGGCGGTGATACCAAAGTTTTCGTTGCCGAGCGGCACCAGTACGGTTCCATCCTGCAATACCAACGGGTGCGCCCGGGACATCCAGCCGAGCCGCCTCGATAGCTGCTTCTTCAATCGCTCGATCAGCCGCGCCGCCATCGGGGCGGGGGCGTACTGTTGGATAACTTTATCCAGACCCCGTATGTGCGGGACCAGGATGCCGACCTTCTCCCATTGCGGGGGCCCAGGCCGTTCATAGTTGGAGGAAATCTTGTACCAAAGCAGGCTGCTCCCCCATGTCCATTCCGGGACATCCAGCAGGGTGACGTGGATCAGCCACAACCGCTGCTGATGATCGATGATCATGGCGGGATTATTGTCGGAAACCCCGAAGGTATCCGACATCACGAAAGGTTTGCTCCACCCGCTGGCGCCATGGCGCCACCGAGCACCTCCAATCCGTACATCATCACTCTTGTCAGCGTTTTTCTCGTACTCGTAGGAACTCAATTTCGGGCCGCTTTCATACCAGACGGCCAGCAGCTCCCCATTCGGGCACTGAACAATGCAGGATGCGTGCACGTGTCCGTGGCTGCGCGGAGGAAAAATGAAGCCGCTTTTGTATTGTGCTTGTCCGAAGCAGTTCAGAAAAGGAATCGTTAGCCATAAAAACGCCGCCCCGATAATTTTTGCCCGGGTTCGGGCAGAGCGGGAGCAAATTGTCATTCTTGATGAATCGTGAGGCATTTCTTTCAAATCAGATCGTGTAGGAATAAAATCCGGTTTCCTGAAGCGCATTCCGGTACCTTTCTCCGCCAGCGTAGTTGGAAGTTGAGTTTACCTTCTTCTGCGTACTGTAGCATTTATGACCAAGACCCGCGCTTAAAGTCCGGCTTCACAGTTTCCCAAACAGCTTCAATGCCACCTGGCCGAGCCGAGGCGAAACATCAAAGTTCGAGTCCTGCATGTCAATGTCAGGGTACCCCAAATTCTCGTGATTGAATATATTCAAAAACTTTCCCCGGAACTGGTCGGTTTTCTGATCGTACCCGCCGGGAGCTTGATCGGGCGCGATGGCTATGGTGGTTCTTATGGAAGCCCGTCTGATTACAACGATTCCTTTCGCCAGGGTTCCCGTGGCCGTTATGAAGATGACAAGAGCAGCCGATATCAATAGGGGAGTTATTCTGGCGGCAAGCACGCACATCTCGGCGCCATTTGGGGGTTAGGCCTCGATATACAGGCGCTTCACTAATGACTGCGATGGAGGCTCCCAAAACAAACCTCCGGAGGTGGCCAAGGCTACGTGCATACCAGGAGGCGCAGACCGATGCACCGGTACATGATGTTTTTTCGCGTCATGGTCGTTATTGGCGTTACCGATCTTGTGGTGACAGCCATTTTTCAATTCCTCCAGATTCCCCAGGGGCTTGGGACGGCTCTTGCCGATGGCGGCCTGTTGGTTGTCCTGTGCGCGCCTCCGCTTTACTTCTGGGTGGTGCGGGGGATGGGAGAAGCCCTTGCTGACGAGCACCTGCGAGATTTTATGGAGACGGCCCCCGACCTTGTCCAGAGCGTGAATCCGCAGGGCCGCTTCCTCTTCGTCAACCACGCCTGGCTCGAAACCCTCGGCTACGCCCGCGAGGAGGTGCCGAGCCTTTCCATGTTGGACATCATCCACCCGGATCACCGGAAGGCATGCCAGATCATATTCCAGCGCATCCTGAGGGGCGAGACGGTTGAAAACATCGAGACGGTGTTCATAACCAAAGACGGCCGCAGCGTCACCGTCTCCGGCAACATCAACTGCCGGTTCAAAGACGAAAAACCACTGGCGACGCGAGGGATCTTCCGGAATATCACCGACCGCAAGCGGGCGGAGGCAGCCATCGTGGCGTCGGAACAACGATACGCCGATTTGTTCGAAAACGCCCAGGACGCCATTCTTACAAATGACCTGTCGGGCCGGTTCACGGCGGCAAACAGGGCCGCCGAGCGACTTACGGGTTACACGCGGGAGGAAATGGCAAACATGACCGCCCCCCAGTTGGTCAGTCCGGGGCTGGCGGATTTCGCTCTCAAGGAGGTGGCGCGGCTGTCTGCGGGCGGGGCTCGGCCGGCAACGTGGGAGTGGGAGATCGTCACGAAAGACGGACGCCGCGTGCCGGTGGAAGTCAGTACGCGAACCATCTACGACGGTGACACGCCTGTTGGCATCCAGGCCATAGCCCGCGACATCACCAAGCGCAAGCGCGCCGAGCAGGAACTGCAAAACGCCAAGGATGCGGCGGACGTGGCCAACCGCGCCAAAAGCGAGTTTCTGGCTAACATGAGCCACGAGATTCGCACTCCCATAAACGGCATCATTGGCATGACGGACCTTGCCCTCGACACCAACCTCACTTCAGAACAGCGCGAGTTTCTCGGAATGGTCAGGGAGTCCGCCGACTCTCTGCTGACGATCATCAACGACATTCTGGATTTTTCGAGGATTGAAGCGGGAAAGTTCGCTCTGGACGTCATCGAGTTTGATCTCGATGACTGCCTCGCAAATATCGCAAAGACCTTCGCCCCTCAAGCCCACGGGAAGGGATTGGAGCTTGCCTACCAGGTGCACCCAGGAGTGCCCAGAGCGCTCCTGGGCGATCCCAGCCGTTTGCGGCAGATCATCGTCAATTTAATTGGCAATGCCATCAAATTCACCGAGCATGGGGAAGTGGTGCTGCGCGTGGACACGGAGGAGTGCGGCGATGCCGGGGTTCGCCTGCACTTCGCGGTTAGCGATACCGGAACTGGAATCCCCCGGGAAAAGCAGGAGGTGATTTTCGATGCCTTTACTCAGGCGGACAGTTCCATGACGCGGCGGTATGGAGGAACCGGCCTGGGCCTGAAGATTGCGACCAATCTAGTGAAAATGATGGAAGGCCGGCTTTGGGTGGAAAGCGACCCCGGCCAGGGCAGCACGTTCCATTTTACCGCGCGCTTTGGGGTGCAAGCGGCCATCCGTCGGAGCGAACCGCGGAAGGCGGTCAACCTGAAGGGGATGCCGGTGCTGGTGGTGGACGACAACTCCACCAACCGGCGCATTTTGGACGCCATGCTCAGGCGTTGGATGATGATTCCCTCGTTGGCGAGGAGCGGAGATGACGCTCTTGTCCTCCTCGATGAGAACGCGGCAATCGGAAAATCGTTTCCCCTGATCCTGATCGACGCCCAAATGCCCGGCATGGATGGATTTACGCTGGCCGAGCGAATCAAGCAGAATCCCGAATCGGCCGCCGCCACGGTGATGATGCTGACCTCGACGGGACAGCGCGGAGACGCCGCCCGCTGCCGCGAACTGGGCATCTCCGCCTATCTGATCAAGCCGATTCGGCAGTCTGAACTGTTGGACGCTATCCTGACGGCGCTCGGAGAGCGGCACGCTGGCGATCGCCCGCGCCTGGTCACCCGGCACCTGTTGCGCGAAACCCGCCAAAAACTGCGGATCCTGCTGGCTGAAGATAATCCCGTGAACCGGGAATTAGCCGTGCGCTTGCTCGAAAAGCGCGGGCATCAGGTGATAGTTGCGCAAAATGGCATGGAGACAATCGCCGCGCTCGAAACGCAACCCTTTGACCTTGTCCTGATGGACGTGCAAATGCCCGGTATGGACGGTTTCCAGGCCACGGCCGCCATCCGCGAGAAGGAAAAGGCCGCCGGGTCTCATTTGAGGATTATCGCCATGACCGCTCACGCCATGAAAGGCGACAAAGAACGTTGCCTGGCTGCGGGGATGGACGGGTACGTGTCAAAGCCGATCGAGGCAAAAGAGTTGTTCGAAATGATCGAGGGAACCGTTGCGGTCCCGGTCGTGAAGAACCAGGCCTCGGAAGAAAGCATCGCCTCGCCTGTCAATTGGGATGAGGCTCTGGCCCGCGTGGAAGGAGACCATCAGCTTCTGGCCGACATGGCGAAATTGTTCCTCGATGACGGCCCGAAACTGTTTTCGGACGTGCGATCGGCGATTGCGGGACACGACTCAAAGGCCCTTGAGCGTGCGGCCCATGCCCTCAAAAGCTCCACCGGCAACTTCTCCGCCCACCCTGCGTATGAGGCCACCCTGCAACTTGAGAAGATTGGCCGCGACGGGGATTTGGCCCGCGCCGAAGAAGCATGCCGTTTGCTCGATCAGGAACTCGCGCGCCTCTGGCCGGTCCTCGAGGCGATAGCGATGCGGAGGATCAACGCATGATGAATATTCTGATCGCCGATGACGACCGGATCCAGACCCTGATGTTATCCACTCGCCATAAGGCGAAAGGATTCAGAGTGGCTGTGGCGTCCGACGCCATTCAGGCATGGATGTCCGCCATTCGGAGCCCGCCCGACATCATCATTCTTGACATCCAGATGCCCGGGGGGACCGGAATCGCGGTCCTGAAGCAGCTCAAGATGTCCTCCATGACCCGCCACATTCCGGTGATTGTTTTGACCGGCACGATGGACCCAGGCGAGGCGCCCGGATTGAAGGAACTTGGCGTGACCAAAATATTATATATGCCGGTCGATCTGGAACAGTTGGATCTTGCTTTGTCCCAGTTCGTCGAAAACCCTTTGGATTCTTCTTCTGCACGGTAACCCCCCTGCCGGAAGCGGATCGGAAAACAGCCTGAAGAATTCCATTGCGACCGCGCCGCTGCCCACAATTCAGAGCGCGCCGCGAACTTGCTTCGCGAGATTGAAATGGAAATTGCCAATACCAACCCACCGCGAATTGTTCAGTGTACTGGACAACCGAGCCAA
>JAJYHU010000259.1 GCA_021784615.1 Acidobacteriota bacterium
GCCACTATTCTGAAGATGGGGATATGTCCTGCCTCGGGATTAATCCGGTGCGACTCCGAGTCCAGCCTAAGCAAGAAGGAAAACTGTGCCAAACGCCCGTCGATGGCTTCGCGATCCCATGGGCGGTTTTCGTGTTATCGATGGTTTTTCTCGTAGGCCCAGGGACGCTGCTTTCCGCCGCGGCCCAAAGCGCAGTTCCCCCGACCGCAACGCCGCAGATCACGAAGGTTCAGCCTTCCGAGGCGGCGCCGGGAAGCCGTTTGATATTGAAAATTGACGGCGAACAATTTGCCGAGGGAGCTTACGTCTCATTTTCCGACCCCTCGATCCACGTCGTGTCCACGCGGCGGATCAGCAGCACAGTAATGGAAGCGGACGTGGCGATTGGGGACAAGGCCCAGCCCAATTTCGTCCGCCTTTATGTGGCAAACCCCTCGGGCACGGTTGGGCAATTCGCTTTTGCCATTACTTCCGGCACGGCAACTGCGGCGCAACCCCCTGCCGCCACTTCCAGCGCGCCGACTGCGGCGGGGCCTGTTGCTTCAGGGCCGGCGGCTCCCGAGGTTTCAGCGATTGATCCAGACCACGCCGCCCCCGGCAGCAAGGCGAGCATCAAAGTGACGGGCAAGCGATTCGCCAAGGGCGCAAAAGTGGCTTTTCAGAATCCGGGCATCCGTGTTCTCAGCACGGAGTTCAAGAAGCCCACCGAGTTGGTCGCCCAAATTGAAGTTGCCTCGGACGCTCCCGCGGGGAAGACCGGCTTATTTGTGGTGAATCCCGACGAGAGCGAAGTGGAAGCCGGTTTTGCGGTTGCGGCGGGAACCTCCAGCCAGTCCCAAGGCAAATCCCAATCAGCGGCCGGCGTGACCTCGGCAAGCGCCGCCAGCAAGACCTATAAGGTAATCGATCTCGGCGATGCGATCAGCATTTTTCGCAATCCCAATAAGCCGAAGGGCGTGCTGACCCTTGCGGGCGGGAAACTGACTTACCAGGAGGATGGGAAAGAGGTTTTTACCGCAGGGCCCGGTGATGTCAAAGAAGTTGCCCCCAACGTTATCTTCGGGATCAACACGGACACTTTCCACATCATCCTGAAATCCGGCAAGACGTATAATTTTGTCTCCGCCTCGCTGATGCCCGCTGATACCGCCTCCATCATCACCACGCTCCAGCAGGCCTTCCATTAACGAGGCGGCTGCCGCGCGCCTGCTTGACGATGGCACCATACCCTTCCTTATTGAAAGGCGGGCAGCCGGTAGGAAATTGTCCGAGCGGGTGTTTCTTTGACCGCATCAGGTACGTGCAATAGGAAAGCGTTTTGCAGGTCTGCAGTGGGTCGAGTTCTCCTTTGGCGAGCGCCTCGCGCGCGAGCGCGGGATGCGCAAGCGCCGCGCGTCTTCGCGCAGGTTTCGTAGGTGAAATAGTGTTTGGGCACTTCAGATCATTGTGTCCGAAGGCGGACTTATATCAGGGCTGCGGTCTTTTGCCTGCGGCCTGCGGCTGGAGCGGAGCATTGCCGACTGGACGGTCAGGAAGTTCTCCACGCTCTCCAAAGTAAGCAGGCCTATCAGGCGGCCTTCGTCCTCCACTGGAATTGACCGGCAATTGCCTTCGCGGAACAGGCTGAGAGCCTGCTCCAGGCTCAGTTGCGGGTCGGCGATCGGGACGTCCCGCCGCATCGCCTCTCGAACGTGCGCATTGGGGCCGCCCTGCGCAAGCGTCCTGGCCAAAGCGTCGCGAGTTACCACGCCCAGGACGCGGTCGCCGAAGACGACGGGGAAATCGTTTTGCGCCCCTGCCAGCCGGGCTTCGGCCGCGTGCTCCACCAGGTCGTCGGGCCCGAGCGTTTGAAATTCCGTCAGCATAATGCGGTGCACGGGGATGCCTTGGACGGAACTGTGCACCTGCGGCAGGCTCGCTTCCTGCTGGGCGCCGGTCCAGACAAAGAGACCGATAAAGATCAGGATGGGGTCGCTAAAGAAGCCGGCCAGCGCAAAAAGGCAGGCAATTCCCTGGCCCACGCGCGCCGCAACGCGCGTCGCCCGCGTGTATTCCATTCGCATGGTCAATAGCGCCCGCAGTGCCCGTCCTCCATCCATGGGAAAGGCCGGGATCATGTTGAAAGCCACCAGCCACAGATTGACAATCATCAGCTCGTTCAGAAAATTCCCGCCAAACCAGCTGAACTCTCCCAAATTCAAGCCTGCTCCCGCCCACCAAAGCGCCACGTAAAGCCCCGCGGCGATCAGGACGTTTACGGCCGGGCCGGCGAGCGCCACCCAAAGTTCGTGGATGGGGTTCTCCGGCATGCGCTCCAGGCGCGCGACCCCTCCGATGGGGAGCAACGTAATGTCCCGGGTTTGGACTCCGAACCGCAGCGCCGCAAGCGCGTGCCCCAGTTCGTGCAGGGTGATGCATCCAAAAATCACCAGCACAAAGACCACGCCGTAGAGCGCCGTCGCAAGGCTGCGCCCGTGGGTCCAGTTAATATAAAGGACGAAGAGGATCAACAGCCAGAAGGTTGCGTGGACATAAATCCCGATCCCTGCTACTTTGCCGATCTTCCATGACCAACGCATTTTCTGTTACACCGATGGACGGATATGGGCTGGACGCGAAAAGCCCTCGCGCCATCGCTAACGTTAACACTTCCGAGAAGGCGGCTGCAAGCAACGGTTTGCTTGCCACGTGGCGGCTGGGAGCCGCCTCTCTGCCAAAATGGCCAGCAGCCGGGTGGCCGGCCGGCCCAGTCAAGGCGCGGCTGCCGGGCCGACGCGCGCATTGCCTCAGCGCGCGCAACAGGATAAACTTTCCGTACCGGAGGCCGACATGTCCATTCGACCCATCAAGCGGCTCATCAAGTCCAAGCCGACGCTGGAAGGCGCGGGCGTACACCTGCGCCGCGCGTTCGGTTTCGGCAACACGACTGACTTTGATCCCTTCCTTCTGCTCGATGATTTCCGCAACGAGCGGCCGGAGGATTACCTGGCGGGCTTCCCGTGGCATCCGCACCGCGGCATTGAGACCATCACCTACGTTCTGGCGGGAAACGTTGAACACGGCGACAGCCTGGGGCACAGCGGCACCATCGGCGCGGGCGACGTGCAGTGGATGACGGCGGGCAGCGGCATCATTCACCAGGAAATGCCGAAGGGCGACGCAAGCGGCCGCATGCACGGCTTCCAGCTTTGGGGCAACCTGCCGTCCTCGCTCAAGATGACGTCGCCGCGTTACCAGGAAGTGAAGGGCGCCGACGTTCCCGTGATCACGGACGACGACGGCACCCGGGTTCTGGTGGTGTGCGGAAATTTTTGGGGCGCGAAGGGCCCTGTGGATGGCGTGGCCGCCGATCCCGTCTACCTGGACGTATCGGTTCCGGCGGGCAAGCGGAAGACCTTGCCGGTTGAAACCACCCGCCACGCTTTCGCCTACGTTTTTGAAGGCGCGGGAAAATTCTGTAACGCCTCCGGCCCGCTCGCCGTGCCCACCGAACCCATTGCCTGGGCGGACACCACTCCTCCCACCGAAGCGGACAATCGCTCGCTGGTGCTCTTCGATCGCGGCGATGAAGTCACCGTTGAGGCGGACCAGGAAGGAATCCGGTTTCTGCTGGTTTCAGGCAAGCCGCTGGAAGAGCCGGTGGCGTGGTATGGACCCATCGTGATGAACACGCAGGACGAGCTTCGCGAGGCCTTCGATGAACTCCATCGCGGAACGTTCCTGAAACACAAGTCGGCGAAGTAGCGGCCGCGCCGCGCGCCGCCCGATTCAACGTGTGTGCGTCCCTGTAGAGCCGGGCTTCAGCCCGGCACGCCGGCCGCCGCCCCGTTGGAAGTGTGTGGATTCAAGAGGCATTCCTATTCAACAGGAGGATGGAGAATGAAGTACAGGAAGCTGGGAAACACCGGTCTGATTGTCAGCGAAGTGGCGCTCGGCGCCATGAAGTTCGGCACGAACGCCAAGCTGGGCAATCTGGGCCAGGAAGACACCACGCGGATGGTGAAGCTGGCGCTTGACCGCGGGATCAATTTCATCGACACGGCGGACGTTTACAGCCAGGGCGAAAGCGAGACGCTGCTGGGAAACACCCTGAAGGGCATCCGCGATGAGATTGTTCTGGCTACCAAGGCCCGCCTGCCTATGGGCAAGAATTTCAACCACTGCGGCGCCACGCGCTACAACATCATGCGCGAGATTGAGGCCAGCCTGCGTCGGCTTCAGACCGATCACGTCGATCTTTACCAGATTCACGGATGGGACAGCAACACGCCGCTCGAAGAAACGCTGCGGACAATGGACGACCTGGTGCGCCAGGGCAAAGTGCGCTACATCGGCCTTTCGAACATGCTGTCCTGGCAGGCGGCCACGGCGCTCGGGATGCAGGAGCGGATGGGCCTTGAAAAATTCGCCACCGCGCAAATGTATTACAGCCTGGTCGGCCGCGGCCTGGAGCATGAGTTCCAGTCGTTCGCCGAATACCACAACATCGGCATCCTGGTCTGGAGCGTACTGGCCGGCGGATTCCTCTCCGGCAAATACAGCCGCGGCAATCCGCCGCCGGCCGGAAGCCGCTTTGACGTGTTCGGACAGTTTCACCCGTTTGAAAAGGAGTTTGGCTTCCGCGTGCTGGACGCGCTCCATCAGGTGGCCGCGCGCCACAACGCGACTCCCGCCCGCGTGGCCACTGCCTGGACGCTCGCCCGGCCCGCCATCACCAGCGTCATCATCGGCGCTCGCACGCTGGAAACCCTGGAAGACAACATCAGCGCCGTCGATCTCCAACTTTCTGAAGAGGACGTGCAATTGCTCGACCGGGTTTCCGATCCCGGCGTTCCTTATCCCAAATGGATGGTCCTCCAGCTCGACACCGTGGAAGACCGGCGCTCCAAAATCCTCTATCCGGAACGCTACGCGAAAGGCGGCCCCTGGAAAGACCTCCGCGGCACCCAGTGGACCGGTTAGGAACGCGTGCGCGGCCTTTACTGTAGGGGCGGTGTCCTCACCGCCCATTTTGTAGCTGTTCCCAGCCGTGTCATTCCGAGTGCAGCGAGGAATCTCGCCTTGAAGGCACGCCACTTGCAAGATTCCTCGTCGCTTTCGGCTCCTCGGAACGACACCCACCGTGGGTTTTGCACAGTCTCCACGGTCTCCAGGGCTGGGGGACGGTCGATACCGATCTCAAGGGCGGCACGCGCTGGTTTTTCATTGACAAACGGGCCCGGATAGTGTAGCCTACGTAAGTCCTTGTGGGCCGTTGGTTGAGACTAGCCCTGAGCGACGGAAAGACGAGAATAGAAAAAAGAATTCTTTTTTTGCAAAACGAAGCTGGGAAGCTGTTGAAAAAGCTGTGGGAAGAACAGCATGTTTTCGAAAAAGATTGAATGCTCATGAGGTAGGTTCCGACCTGAGCACGAAGCTTTCTAAAGGCAGAGAGCGAAGTGGTCGATGGCTGCATTATGGGCTTAGAGGTTCCTAATGCTGTCTTTCCAAAGGGACGGAGCCTTGTTTGCCCGGGGTCTTCTGGCTTGATATCATTGAATCATAGATCGTGTTGATTTAGCCTGTTGATTTAGGCTTGACCACTCCGATCGGGGAGTGTACGATACCTCCGCTTAAAAGATGCGGTTCATACTGAAGATTATGACCTTCTGCAGCGCGAAGAGACCGTGACAATCGCAATTTGCATAAAGATCAATGATGGTGTCGTGCTTGCGTCGGACAGCGCGAGTACCATTTTCGGGCAAGGCCCGGAAGGACAGTTAGCAGCGCTAAACGTGTACAACAATGCAAACAAGATTTTTAATCTACGGAAGGGCTTACCGATTGGTGCTATCACATGGGGAGCCGGGAGCATCGGACACTCGTCGATTTCTACGATCATTAAGGATCTGAGGCAGCGACTTGCCGGCGACGATCCTGAGCATATGGACTGGAAGGTAAAGCCAGATGCGTACACGGTAGAGCAGGTCGCGAACCGATTGAAGGAATTTGTCTACGATGACTTATATGAAACAGAGTATAAGGACTTACCGCACAAGAAGCCCAATCTTGGTTTTATCGTGACAGGATATTCCTCCAGGGCATCGATGGCTGACGAGTTTCAGATCGATATTCAGAACGGTCTCTGTACTGGGCCACGTCGGTTGCGGAAACCAGAGGAATCAGGAATCACATGGTCGGGAGAGCCCGAAGCACTAAATCGCCTTATCCTAGGGCAAAGTCCCGCGCTGGCGACCCTGTTACAAGCGCAACTGGGGGTGCAGCCTGCTCAGATGGCCCAGGCGCTGGCAAACGTGTTACCCCAGCTTCAACTTCCGCTCGTCTTTCCAGCGATGCCTCTGCAAGACGCCATAGACCTGGCTGAGTTCATGGTAGATTTGACTGTAAAGTTTTCTCGATTCAAACCCGGCGCTCCGACGGTTGGGGGTCCCATTGAGGTTGCGGCAATTAGCAAACATGAGGGTTTTCGGTGGATTCAACGTAAATATTACTTCAGGCGGGAGCTAAATCCCGAAGATGGGTTCGAACCCCAATTCGCAGCCGAGAAATCTGGCCCTGATGTTAGCCACACGGAAAAAACAAGCGAGGAGGAAAAACATGCCTGACTCGGTGACCAAGATTCTCACTGACGAGCAGAGTAGTACCATCATCGTTACCGGCCCCTTTAACTGTTGGCCTTCGGGACAGACAGAATCCTTGGGCGCATATAGTACCTCATCATACACGGTGGGGAAGATCGTTGAAGCTGCCGATAGCGCCCCATTGGGTGCACCAGACAGGCCGCTTAATGCTGACGCGGTAAAGGCGTTAAACTCGGTGCTTCGTTCGCGTACGCCCAATTCCGCCATTTTACGTGACGCCGGTGGGGAACTCTAATCTTGTATTTGGTTCGCGGTAGCCAAGGCTTCGATGAAACAAGCCTCAGGCAGGGCGATATCCTTGCTGGTGTACCTTTTGCGTTGATGGAACACGCGAATATGCACCTCCTTGGGACCATTGCTCGTGATTATGACTACGAAGCCCTCCCGAGCATTTCCCCTAAGACACACAAACATCGGGCTGACAAAGGCTGGGTGACGATTCAGGTTCCAGCACGCTTTGGTTTGTGTGCAGTTCTTTCGAATTGTTGTGACCTAGAACCTCGTAATGGTCGCATCCAAGCCTACGCAGTTACCACAGCGCGCCTCCGGCCCGTCAGTCCAGAAACGCGCAATGATCCCGATCGTTTCGCAAGTCTCGTGGCCAATAGAGATCCCCGTGATCCAGAAAATCCAGGCTACATTGACTATTTTTATCTCGAACCCCATGCTCTTCTGGAAGGGACCGATTGGAACGTACATTTCCAGCAAGTGGTTACCCTACCAACTACAGACATTGAGCTTCTGCTTCGTAAGAAGGTGCTCCAATTGGACGACAGAAGCCGAGTAAAATTCAAGATCAAGCTTGCCTATTCGCTGGGGCGTATAAATGATGCCGAGATCGCAGCCGGACTTGAAGATCCTTGGCAGGAAGCAGCCGCTCAGCCTGCTCCTCCCGCAGAGTACTAGCGGTGACTTCTGAGCCCTGGCTTGGGGGCGAGTTTCTTATGGAGCTGCGTGCAGCATCACTCAGAAGGCGAAAGTAACCATCGCGTCCGGCCATTATATGTCAGGACAAGGCTTGAGGGGATGCTTATTCTATTGCAGTGCTCATTCCTAGTGTACTGAGTGGAAGTGCGACCGGACGATCCAGACTAAGGCAGCGTAGGCACGTGGTTGGGGTCTTTGGATACGTGGCTCTTGACATGGACATCCCACAGCGGAATTTTCTTGACAAGCGGGCCGGGATACTGTAGCCTATAAAGGTATTTTGCGGCTGCGGCTTGAGTGCCGCGAAGGGAATAAAAGACGAAAAAGAGAGCGATGGGCAGAGCGCATTACTTTCGGGGCCAATCATTGAGCCATTTATCTGAAAATAATTGGCTTAAATCGATTCTTGGGCTTCCGGGCGGGCTTGAAACAGAAAAAAAAGAATTCTTTTTTTGCAAAACGAAGCTAGGAAGTTGTTGATTCTAAAAGTGGGCTGTGGAAAAAACAGCCAAAACGAACCTAAAACGAACCGAAAACGAAGCTAGCCAAGTTACTGAAAATACAAGATGCGCAAAAAAACGAAGCTAAAAAACGCCGCAAACAAACCGCAATTCCTCCCGTCCTGGAGTGACTTCAACTTCCCTAATCCTGGTCTCAGAATTAGCTGAACCGGCGAATAAAAAGTGAGTTATAATAGGCAAAGAAAAGGCGAACATGGGCGGAACCGTTCCGGCAATTCGCTTTGGTCCCGCCGGCTGGTCTTACGATGACTGGCACGGAATCGTCTATCCCGCTCGCAGGCCGCACGGCTTTCATGAAGCCGAATATCTGGCGCGCTACTTTGACACCATCGAGATCAACACGACGTTCTATCATCCGCCGCGCCCGGAGGTCACGCGCAGTTGGGCGCGCAGGGTTCAGCACAATCGGAACTTCAAGTTCACGGCCAAGCTGTGGCAGCAGTTCACGCACGAGCGGGATGCCAGCCAGCGCGACGAGAGGACCTTCAAGGAAGGCATCGATCCGCTGCGGGAAGCGGGCGTGCTGGTGATGCAGTTTATGGAATATCCCCTGGTGGTGGAGGTTCGCCACGAGTCGTGGAATCGGACGGAAATCTATCAAATGCTCCACAATCTGGGCGTCGGCTTCTGCAACATCGACCAGCCGGTGATTGGACGCTCGCTGCAGCCGAGCGAACACTCGACCGCGCCGGTCGGCTACGTCCGGCTGCACGGCCGCAACTACGAGCACTGGTTTGCCTCGAATGAGCGTCCTGAGGAGCGCTACGATTATTACTACAGCCTGGAGGAACTTAAGCCCTGGGTCGAACGGATCAAGAAGATCGCGGCGGGCGGCGAGGAAATCTACGTGATTACCAACAATCATTTTCGCGGGAAAGCCGTGGCCAACGCCTTGCAATTGATCAGCCTGGTCCGGAACAGGCCGGTCCCTGTTCCAAAGCCTTTGATGGCCGAGTATCCGGGTCTCGAAGCCATTGCCGAGCCTGAAATTACGGATGCCGTGCCGGAACAGGAAGACTTTCCTTTTCAGGCCGCCGGTCGGGAGGATCTTTAACGTCTTTGACCCTTGGTGTGCCTGGTCGACTGGAGTCGCGGCGAGGTTGCCTTGGCAAAGGGCGGCGTAAAGCCGCCTCTACGTCAAACTGGCCTGCTGCCATGCAACAGCCCGGCAGGTATGTTATATTGATAAAGTTGAGCAGTGTGAAGGGGCGGGCCCTGAAGGAGCAATCATTCGAATGACGAAGCGTATTCGGCTGCTGGTCGTTTTCATCTCTTCCGTGCTGGTATTTTACGTGGTGATCGGGGCGGTGCTGGGCAACAGCAGCACGGACTCGGATGAGAAGTCCTACCGGGACTTGGGCGTGTACAGCGAGGTTCTCTCCAGAATCCAGCAGGAGTATGTGACGCAACCAAATCTCACCAAGGTTACCAAGGGAGCGATTCGGGGATTGCTCGAAGCCCTGGACCCTTACAGCACTTACTTCACGCCCGCAGAGTATCAGGCTTATCTCCAGCACCCCGCCGCAGGCCGGGGTGGCGTGGGAATTTTCCTGTCCAAGCGGATGGGATTCGCAACCATCATTTCGGTCTTGCCGGGCAGCCCCGCGCAGAAGGCCGGGATTGAACCCGGAGACTTGATTGATGAGGTCAACGGCACGCACACGCGGGAGTTGTCGGTGGTGCAAATTCACCGTTTGCTGGCCGGCGCTCCAGGGTCCACTGTTGTCCTCTCCATCATTAAGGGGACCGAAGGCAAGCTTGCAAAGGCCACGATGACGCGCGTGGTGCTGAACGATCCTCCTGTGGTGTCGAAGGTTATCGACGGGGACACGGCTTATCTTCGCGTGCCGACTTTTAATGAAGGCAAGTCCGGAGAAATCGCCGCCAAGGTCAAAGAGTTGATCGCCGGCGGGGCCAACAAAATTGTGCTGGACTTGAGAAACTGCGCCGGAGGCAAGGAAGCAGAAGGGGAGAAAACAGCCAACCTATTCCTCGATCACGGCCTGATTACGTATCTTTCCGGCCAGAGGTTTCCCCGCCAAGACGTTGTCGCGCAGCCTTCCGACGAGATCACGAAGCTGCCCATGGTTGTTCTGATCAATCAGTCCACGGCAGGGCCGGCGGAGATTGTGGCGGCGGCCATCCTCGACAACAAGCGCGGGGATGTGGTGGGCATTCGCAGCTTTGGCGTGGGCGTCTATCAAAAGCTGATTCCTGTGGGCGACGGTTCGGCCTTGCTGCTGTCCGTTGCTAAATACTACACCCCGGACGGGCAGGCTATCGCCGACAGCGGCGTGACGCCGAATGTTATTCAGCCCGCCGAGAGCACGGCCGCCAGCGACGACTCCGGAGAGACCGTTCAGGAACAGTTGGGCGGTCCGAACGACCAGCAACTCCAGAAGGCCATCGAGATTCTCAAGCAGAAGGACGCTCCTGTTAAGGCCGCTGCCTGAGGGGGCTCCCAAAGTTGCGCTCCAAGCATCAGAAATAGCGCCGACTCGCCCTGCCGTATGAATGGGTGGTTGCGCTCCCCTAAACAAGCCCCCACTTCGCGCCAAGCTTGGCATCCAAGGATTGCCTGTATTGAAGAGAAAGATCGTTGAGGCGTCGTTTCCGCGAAGAGGATCTACTTGAGAGCCTGGGCCTTATTATTTTCAGGGGGAAGCGTGATGGTCAAATCTCTATCGAGGCGCATCCCAACCAATGACCCGGCGGGAAGGACTGCCTGTTTACCCTTGGGAAGGAAATAGGCCGCCGCCAATCCCGCGACGCCCGCCGCGATGCCACCAGCCATTCCCCCTGCGGCACCGCCTATTGCTACCGGTGCTCCAATGATCACGGCTTGTTTCACGTGAGACGCCCCCCCGCCCTTGAGGTCGCCTTCGGCATCGACTTTGGAGCCATTTCCGCCTTCCCGGCTGGAGAATACTTCCGTTAAAGATCCGTTAATGGCTATCTTCTGTCCGCTGGGTAGTTCGAGCGTGTCAAAAAGAACGTAGAGCTGGCCTCCCTTGCCGCGATGGCGCGCTCCGTGGACCTCCTGCACACGGCCGTCAATTCGTACGCCTTTCGGCAACGCCACGCGGTCGTCGACCGTGTAAACGGGGTCCAGCAGCGTGGTGATGACAATGTCGCCTTTCTTCGAAGTCTTGGAACTGATGGCCGTGTGCAGCGCTAGCTTGAACTCGGTTCCTTCAGGAATCCAATATTGGTTCTGGGCGGCGGCAAGGCTTGTCTGGGCGCGAACCATGGCTGGAAGCGCAGCGACCGACAACACCGCCAGCAGAATTTTCAGAGTATTTCGACCCATAGGATTCCTCCTCACGCCACCCCCAGTCGCCCGGAAACCCGGCTCCGACGGCCACTAATTAATTTCACCACCAAACCTTCCGGGCCGTCAAAGAGAAAATTACAACCTCGTTCTCAGCCTGATCAGGGTTAATTCTGAAAACAAGGCCCAAACATCCTTTGGAGGCATGACGGGACCATCGGGAGTGTTCGTTCCGTCGCTCTTCCCGGACCTCCGTTGACGCTCCGGGATCGGGACTCTATAATTGATGCGAAGTCAGCGAACAAAGAAAAGAGATGAAGAAGTTCCTCGGGGCATTATTGATCGGATGCATGATGGCGGTTCCGGCCGCCTCGCAAACCACCAGGAAGGCAGCTGCCAGCCAGAAGCAAACCCAAGCGCCTCCGATTCACGTTCAGGTCAACCTGGAGAACGTCCTGTTCACCGTCGTTAATAAGAAGAACCAGCTGGTGCCGAATCTCAGCAAGGACGACTTCAGCGTTTACGAAGACGGCAAGCCGCAAAAAATCCTGTTCTTCAATCGGGAAAACAATCTTCCGCTCCGGATCGGCGTCCTGATCGATACCAGCAACAGCATCCGGGAACGTCTGCACTTTGAGCAGCGGGCCGCTACCGACTTTCTTGATGACATCGTGCGGCCTGGAAGGGATGAAGCCTTTGTGTTGGGCTTTGACGTTGAACCGGTGATGGTCCAGGATTACACCGACGATGTGGACAAGCTGGCGAGGGGGATTGATTCTTTGCAGGCCGGAGGCGGAACGGGCCTTTACGATGCTCTCTATTATGCCTGCAAACAGAAGATGATCTACAATCCAACTCCCCAGCCTTACCTACGAAGGGTCCTGATTATTGTCTCGGACGGGCAGGACAATTTCAGCCAGCACTCGCGGGACGAGGCGCTGGCCATGGCCCAGAAGGCCGAGGCTATTATCTATGCTATCAGCACGAACTGGATCGGCAACTCCACGCGCGGCGACAAAGTGCTGAAGTTCCTGGCGTCTGAAACCGGCGGCCGCGCCTTCTTCCCCTTCAAGGCCAGCGACTTGGCCGGCGACTTCCAACGGATCTCGCGCGAATTGCGCAGCCAGTACAGCCTTGCGTACGCGATTCCGGGAAATAACGGCGCCTTCCGAAAGATCACCATCAAAACTCGGGAGAAGGGTTTGAAGGTGCTGGCGAAGACGGGCTATTTTGCTCCCACCGAGTAGAGGCTCTCTCTTGAGCGAGGAAAGCCTTTGACGGGGAGGCCGCAGCGGAAGCCTGGCCTTCACGGCAGGGAATCCTTTTAGGAGTGGGGATAATAACCGCGGCGCGCTTGGACTTTGTAATCGGCATGCAGCACACGGACGCTGATCCTGCGAAACCCGGCATCCGTCCGGGGGGTCGAGGGCGAATAACCTAGCAGGTACTGGGTGCGAAGCTCGCGCGCGATTTCGTCGAAGGCGCCGCGGGTGTTTTTGATCTTGTTTACCTTGAGAACTCGGCCGCCGGTTTCTTCCGATAGCTTCCGCAAAACCGAACCTCCACTGAACCCCATGTTGCCGAATCCGTAAAACGCCCGGTCTACGATATCGATGGAATAGATCATCACGTCG
>JAJYHU010000257.1 GCA_021784615.1 Acidobacteriota bacterium
TCCGTGTTCTTCTCCTGAACGGATTGGACCGAACCTTTTTTTCTTTTGGTCATTAGAGTCCTTTGTCGGAACGTTACCACTCCCGGGCAAATCCGGCTGTCCACCCGCCGTCCACCACCATGACATGGCCCGTCACGTATTTTGCATCATCGGAAGCCAGGAACAGTGCGGCGTTCGCCACATCCTGCGGATCGCCGGGGCGTCCTAACGGAATATGGCTCAGCAAGCTATCGGCCAACTTTTTGGAATCAGGATTATAGAAGAGGGACTGCGTCCCTGGCGTGAGAATCGAGCCGGGCGCGATCCCGTTGACGCGAATTTGATACGGCCCCAATTCCAAAGCCTGAGAACGAGTGAAATGCAGAACGCCAGCCTTGGCGGCGGCAAACGCCGACTGCAAGCGAATGGGAACCACCCCCATGACCGAACCAATATTGATGATGACTCCCTTTTTGCGCTTGACCATCAGCGCAGACACTGCCCGGGAACAGTAAAAAGTGCCGTCCAGATCAATGCGGATGATCCGATGCCAATCGGAGTCGAGAAACTCGTGGACAGGGTGGCGTTCTTTGCCCAGATTGATGCCGGCATTGTTGACGAGGATGTCGATCGGCCCCAAGTCCTTTTCCACAGCAGCCACCATTCCATCCACTGCGGAAACCTCACCCACGTCGGCAAGGAAGAAAGCTGCCTTCCCACCTTGCTTCCGAATTTCTTCCACCGTGGTTTCGCCGGATGGATTGATGTCGTTTACGGCTACCGTTGCGCCGTTTGCGGCAAAGGCCAAAGCGATTGCCCGGCCAATCCCTGAGCCGGCCCCGGTAATTAGCGCAATTCGTTGGTTCAGATCAACCTCCATTGCCTTATCGATCACCTCCTGACTACAAACTTCGGCATACAAGTATGCAGAGCTGCTCTTAAGTACCACCCCTGCGGTCAGATTACAACTGTTTTGAATAGCCTGTTTTTTTAGACCACTTGCAGAGCGAGTTTTTCGGCTGGTGAGCGGCCCGGCTTTTTTTGTACCCCTCTTAACGCGAGTTTCCGTCCCCAGAGCCCTGTGAGGACGGCTCTCATTATGTTTCCTTCGCCAAGCTTCGATGGCCGCCTTCGCTTCCGCTGAAGCAACCTTTTTGTCGGGCCCGCCGGGGGTTGGAGCAATCGCCACGGGCAGGTGTTTCCAGTGGACAAGGTCGCGTCTGCGGGCGTGGCCCCAGTGCATGTCCCCCAATAAGCGCCGTGGGGGTTGTACTGGCAGAACAGATGATAATTCTATTCCAACAAATAGGTCCGTTGAGATCATTCACCCAATTGGCGGGCAACGAGTTCAATGAGTTGAGTTGAATGTATGAGTTGAATGTATTTACACTCCATCTCAATTCTGATACTATGCGCAACGCACCACACAAGTGCCTTTGAGGATAGGGGGCGGGACACGAATTTGCGCGGACATTCACGTTCTATCGGAGTTCTTACCTTCGCTCTTGCAATAGGAGCATTCGCATTCGCCCAACAGCCGGCCACGAAGACTCCGGCGCAGTCCAAGGCAAAAGCCCAAGGCAGCGCGCACGTCGTCTCCCTTCATCGTGCTCCAGCCTATCCACCGCACCCGGCTTCTCCTCCGGCAGAAGTTGAGCAGGGCCAGCGGCTGTTTGAAGGCAACTGCAGCTTTTGCCATGGCACAGACGCGCGAGGCGGAGAATCGGGACCGAATTTGCTCCGCGCGCAAGTTGTCCTGGATGATAAAAAAGGTGAACTTATCAGCCGCATCGTCCACCACGGATTTCCCACTCAAGGGATGCCGAAGTTTGATTTGAGCGATCAGGAGGTCGCTACCATCGCGGCTTTTCTGCACAGCTTGCCGCTTGCCAACCGGGGCGCTCCGGGCAAGCTTGATATTCTGGTGGGGATCGCCGCGGACGGCAAGGCCTACTTCGACCAACATTGCACAACTTGTCATTCCGTCACCCGCGACCTCGCCGGCATCGGCGGGAAGTACGATCCCAAGATGCTGCAGAATCTGATTGTGTCGGGTGGAGCGCAGGGGTTTGCCTATAGTCGCGTGGAACCCGCGCCGCCTAAAATCCCTCCGACCACGGTCACCGTGACTCTGCCTTCGGGCGAGATCGTGACGGGCAGGCTCGATCAACTCTCCGCCTTTATTGTCGGGCTGACGGAGCCGGATGGCTCTTACCGCAGCTTTGTGCGGAACGGCGCGATTCCCCAAGTTGTGGTGCATGATCCCTTGCGGTGGCACATGGAAATGCTATCCAAGTGGAACGACACGGACATTCATAATTTGACCTCCTATCTGGTCACGCTGAAATGACGAAAACCATCAAGCTGTTTCTCGCGATTTCGTTGCTTTTTCTGCCCGCGATGTTTCTCGGCCAGGGCCTGGATCCGGCCTCGCTCTTAAAGCCTGCGATAAACTCCTGGCCCACTTATGCCGGCGACTATAGCCAGCGGCACTACAGCCTGCTGACGCAAATCAACCGGGTGAACGTCCACAACCTGACGCTCGCGTGGGTCAGCCCGCTGAGGGCAGGGCCGGGCGCCGCCAGCCCGGGATTCGGATTTTCCGGAGCGACGACGGTCGGCGGCGTGGCGAAGAACCCGGTCTCAATCCCGGGGTCCAGCAGCGGCATCCCGCGC
>JAJYHU010000101.1 GCA_021784615.1 Acidobacteriota bacterium
GCCCTACCTCGCTATACACCCAAATAAACCCGCCGCTTTGTTTGACAATGCCATAAACGGTAGCTAAGCCCAATCCGGTTCCCTTACCTTTGTCCTTGGTTGTAAAAAAAGGCTCAAAGATGTGCTTCTGGGTCTCAATGTCCATCCCGCTTCCCGTATCGGATACGGTAAGCATCACGTATTCTCCCGGTTGGCAGGGCACATGGGAGTGAACATAGGATTCGTCGAGATTTACGTTGGCAGTCTCCATGATCACCTGTCCTCCCTTGGGCATGGCGTCCCGGGCGTTCACTGCCAGATTCATGATGATTTGCTCGACCTGTCCCGGATCGACTTTAACTCGCCCCAGTTCCGCACAAGGGATTGTTATAAGCTCAACGTCTTCCCCAATCAAACGCCGCAGCATTTTTTCAAGATTGGAAATCACGGCGTTTAAGTCCAGCACGCGGGGCGCCAGAACTTGTTTGCGGCTAAAGGCAAGAAGTTGTCGCGTCAATAGAGCGGCCCTCTCACTTGCTTTCTTGATTTCCTTAATTCCACTCCGCTCCCTTTCGCCGATGTCCGAAGAATCCAGAAGCAAATGACAGTAACCTGAAATAATCGTCAGCAGGTTGTTGAAGTCATGGGCAACGCCGCCTGCCAGCCTTCCCACCGCCTCCATCTTTTGGGACTGGCGAAGTTGTTCTTCCAAGGTCTTCCGTTCCGTGGCATCGATCGCCACGCAGCCGACGAGCTGGTTGCTCAATCTGTTCTGAAAAGGAAACTTGATGGCTAGCCACTCCTTCGTTTCTTCTCCGGGCAGGGAGGTTTTTTCATATAACTCGATCGGACGGCCTGACGTCAGAACATCTTTGTCAGTCTCAAAAAGCCCCGCGGCAGTTTCAGAAGACCAAATGTCGAAAGGGGTTTTCCCTACGATTTCCCTCCACGGCCTTTTGACGAGATGCTCAAAAGCCCGATTGACATAGACGTACCGGCCCTGGTCATCTCGCATGAAGGCAACAACCGGACTGTTATCCATAAAGGCCGTAAAGCGCTCCTCACTCTCTTGAAGTGCTCCTTCGGCCTGCTTTCTGGCGGTGATATCGTGTTTGAAGATAACGTAGCCTAAGATATCTTCCACTTCGTTTCGGATGATGGCGGCCGAGATTTCAACACAGACCCATGTTGCTGATTTTGTCCTGCATCTGCTTTCGCCCCGGTAATATCCCCATTGCAAAAGATTGTCCATCTCGCGGCCAAACTCGTCCCGGCCTCCCTCCAAATAGATGGCGGGAGTTTTCCCCAGCAGATCATCATCCGAGAAGCCCAGCAGAGCCCTATGAGCGGGGTTTTGCTCGATAATTCGACCATCGATGTCCAGGATAAGGATTGCGTCGTTGGTATTGGCGAAGATTTGACGGTAGAGTTCTAGCCACTCTTCTGCTCTCTTGCTCGGTAATTTTGATGGTATGCGAAATGCACTTGTCATACCCTCCCCCAAGCGGATAGTGCCTGTCCGGTTGGCAAGCCCTGATTTCGATGGCGCGCCATCTTTACGAACATTTCGTTGCATCTGCAAAGTGACCATGAAAAGCAGCGATCATGGCTCCAATGAGATTGGATTCAATCACCATAGAGTTCTTGCTTTAGTTCCTTACCGGTTCGCGGCTGTCATCTCTTACTCCCAGCCTCATCCTCCTTTCACCGGTTTACTATTGTTATAAGCCCGCTTTGGCAAATGCACTATGCTGCCTGCCAGAATCGCTTTGCCGCTATCATGCTCATTCCAGACAACATGATCTGCCTTCCTGCGCCGCGCGAGCGGACGATTCGGTACGAATAATAATCTACGTTACTCATCGGCCGTAAGTGGCTTATCCATTAGCAGGGACCACAGGAACTCCGTCGTGCATGTTTCGTCCTTGCCAAGTGAAACCAACCCGCAGGAGAAGAAGGCCGCGGTTTCAGGTGTCAAAAGCTTCCGGACGCCAAAACAAGACGACAACCGCGCTCAGCCATGGCGCGTTTTCTTGGCTGACTGCCGGCTGCACGATAGGCGGCGGCTGATCTCGTCAAGAGCACGCTCGCGCCAGCCAACATGCGATCGAGCGAGTTTAGGATCAGCAATTCCGCGGTTGCGGAATATAAGAGTGAGCGATATGATTTCGATTTCACATTGGCGCTAGCCAATGCAGTGATGCTTGACCCGTACTTCGATTCGCTGAGGACAAATAATGACATACAAAAATGAAGAGATCAGCACGAGCAAACGCCGAGCCCTGCAAAAGATGTTTGGAATTGGGGCAGGACTGGTAACGGCGGAGGCGCTGTTCCCACAGGCGAGCCCTGCGGCCGGGCTCGGCCTCGGGGCCAGCGCACAAGTGCACAGCGCGGCAGGCGATCCGCCGGTTGCAGGAGTGTTTAACGTGCGCATGATGGGAGCTAGGGGCGACGGCAAGACGGTGGACACCCCTGCAATCAACAGAGCGATAGAAGCGGCTGCGCGCGCCGGCGGCGGCACGGTGCTTTTTCCGGCGGGCACATATTTGTGCTTTTCGATTCGCCTCAAGAGCAACGTTGCCTTGTATCTTGAGCGGGGTGCGACGATCCTGGCGGCGGAAACCGGGCAGGGAGGAAACTATGATGCCGCAGAACCTAATCCGGAAGCGGGCCACTATGAGGATTATGGACACCGGCATTGGCACAACGCCCTGTTGTGGGGCGTTGGGATCGAAAACATATCGATCCTGGGTCCCGGGCTCATCTGGGGCAAAGGTCTGACCCGCGGCCACGGCCAGGAAAATCCGGGAGTCGGGGACAAGACCATCAGTTTGAAGAACTGCCATAACGTTACGCTCCGCGATATTTCGATTCTGAAGGGGGGGCACTTCTGTATTCTGGCGACCGGCGTCGACAATTTTACAGTTGATAACGTCATCCTAGATACGGACCGCGATGGCATTGATATTGATTGCTGCCACAATGTGCGCCTTTCCAATATGACGGTGAACTCGCCTTGGGATGATGGGATCTGCCCCAAAAGCTCCTATGCGCTCGGCTACGCGCGCTCGACGGAAAATCTGACGATCACCAATTGTATGGTGACAGGCTCCTACCAATTAGGAACGGTCATCGATGGAACTTTCAAACATTTTCCTGACGCGCAGCACCGATTTCCTACTGGCCGGATTAAGTTCGGCACCGAGTCGAACGGCGGTTTCAAGAACATTACCATTTCCAACTGCGTTTTTGACAACTGCCGGGGGTTTGCGCTGGAAACCGTGGATGGCGCGCTGCTTGAAGATGTTTCAATCAGTAACATCACGATGCGTGGTATCTGCGATTTGCCCATCTTCATGCGGCTGGGCCGCCGGATGCGGGGACCCGAGGGAAGACCGATCGGCAAGTTGCGGCGCGTGAACGTCAGCAACATCGTTGCGTCCAACACCAACGGCCAATATTGTTCCATCCTGAGCGGAATCCCCGGCCATGAAATCGAAGATGTCAGGCTGAGCGACATTATCATCCTCAGCCAGGGCGGCGGCACAGTCCAGGACGCTGCCATCCAGCCCCCTGAGAAAGCGGACGGCTATCCCGAACCGACCATGTTCGGACCCATGCCGGCTTACGGATTCTTCATCCGGCATGTGAAAGGACTTCAGGTGAGCAACGTCGAGGTCCGCACGATGAAGGAGGATGCCCGGCCTGCCTTCATTCTTGATGACGTCGAGCATGCCGACTTCATCCATGTGAAGACGCAACCGGCTCCCGAGGGGAAGGCTTTCTTGCTCGAAAACGTCCAGGACTTCAATGTTTACCTAAGCCGGCCGGTGCCTGAGACTCATCTCAAAAACGCGACGGCAAAGAAGCTTTGAGCGTGTGAACGCCCGGTCCGCTGGATGATCTTTTGCGGCAAGATGCGCTATAGTCGGACAAAACCGTGAACCGACAGACGTTTTAAAAAAGCGATGGGGTGAGCGACGGGGATCGAACCCGCGACATCCAGAGCCACAGTCTGGCGCTCTACCAACTGAGCTACGCTCACCATATTGCTCTGCTTGCAAGAATTCAGAGCCCTCTATTTTTTCTAACATTTACACGGCAGCAGTGTCAATGTAAAGCGACCGGGGCAGGGATGTCTTCTGGCGAGATCGCGACGATTTTGCCTGTCCTGTTGCGGCCTTATTGCCTTCCGGAAAACAAAAAGCCTTCGTGTCAGTGGGTAATCAAGATCTTAGGGTCGTGTCTATTGAGGGGAATTTCCTGGAGTTCCGTCGGCTGCTGGCAACAGACACATCTGCCTGGCGCAAGCGCCACGATGTTGCAGGTCTCGCAGTAATAGCGAACCCTGTAAAGCTCTCCATGATGAATGGTGTAAAGGTCGCTCACCTGGAAATTCCCGTCGGCGCGCATGGTTCCTTTCAAGCGAACTTCATCATCTCGCAGCCGCTTATCCTCCAGCGTGTTGAAGATATAGTGATTCCGTCCCACGAGCGGAACATGCTTGTTGGAAGTCGCGAGAACAGGGCCGGTTCCGGGCACGAAAATAAGTTTGCCCACAAGAGTCTGTTCATCCGGCTTGTCTGCCGCTCGCAGCGCCGCAGCCGCAGAAAATAGGAAAGTCGCGCACAGCGCGATGCCTGCAACTCTGGCAAGAGGCGGACGAAACAACACAGCCCTTATCAAGCCGACTTCCACGCTTCGGCATTTCAAAGATTGCATATCGGCTTTCTCTCGCCGGGAGTTTTCCGGAGAGAATCTACCCTTGATATTGCCCCACCAGCACGATGGCCAGCGGAAGATCCAGTTCTTTGCCGCTGCCCGCAAGCTCGGTTTTTGCTTGCAGAGCCCAGTTTTGGGAATAATCCTGAAACAGGGAAGGGAATGTCTTGTCGGAATCACTGATTGCGTCCATCAACATCACGCCGGGATGTCCCGTATTGGTGGCCTTTCGGCTGAGGTTCACAGCTTGTTTGAAAGTAAGAGGCTTTGTGCCGTCGGGATCGTCAGCGACGGGGACCAGCAGGAGAAAGTCTCGATACTGGCTAACGCCCATATGGTTGCCATCTTCCGGAACCAGTTCGTACCGGAGCGTATAGTAGCCGGGTTTGAGGTCCTGTCCCCGGTAGTCTTTGGCCGCTCCCGGGAACTGGATAACGCCAATCAGGCTTCCGGGCGCCACCTTGCCATAAAGCACATTGGCGGAAGTATCGGGCTTTGTGGCCGCCGGGAGCTGCTTGAGCAACCAAACCTCGCATAACTCTTTTCCGGAGCCATCGAGCAGGCGCGATCCGCTCGCCTGGAGAGAATTCTTGACTGCCTGGCTGACGTTTCCGCCGGGCAGCCCGCTGCCGGCTTCAATCTTGTATGTGCCTTGCGCGAAAGCTGCAACCGCAACTGCCAGGAACGAAAACAAGGAAACTGCTACAACCCGTCGCATCTCAAACCTCCAAAGCGTATATGTTAGAGCCCACGAGATAAGAACCGAGAAACGCGCCACCGCTTCCTGTTCTGGATATTCCCTTAACCTGAATGCGCAGGGCTCTATTCAGAAAAGCTGCCCACAAACGCGCTGCGGCTATCCCGGTTATTCCAGACAACTCCCAGCCCTTTGCCGCTGAAAGCATCGACCCGGCTAAAAGCGGGCATGGATCGCGTAATTTTCGTGAGAGGCGGATAATAGACGGTCTCGTTGCCGCACATGATGTCGCCCTGGCAGAGAGCCCGAGTCTTTACCCGCGCCAGATTGCCCGCCATTAGCACATCTTCGCCGTGGTTTGTCCCTGTTCCAGCTACAAGCTGAATCGGGGCAACATCCACTCGAACGACGTGGCTCAGAAGCTGGCCCGCTCGTGATTTTGCAAAGTTTTCGAGAGCCATCCGTTGCCGCGGTGTTGCCTTCTGATCGACAATCAATACGGATTCCGCCGGGTACGGATCACGGTAGGGATCACCCAGAGTCGCATTGGCTTTGATGACAGCGACGACGCTCAATCCTCTCAAGCCGGTTCCTTGCCAACTCCCGTTGGTCACTTTCCAGGCTAGAATGGCCTGCTTGCCGGCCAAGTCGACTTGCGAATTCGCAAAACACGGGCCCGTCCAAACATCAGCGTTTCTCACTTCAAGGTAATTTCCCTTAATGGCAGCCTTGCTTGGCACAGCAGCGATCGTCAAAAAAGCCAAGCCGGCAAGGATGGTTACTAGAATTCGATGCATATTCACCCCCATTACTTCACCGCACCATTGAATTTGATTTTATCGCACAATTCAGACGACGTTCAACGATCGCCCCGAAGTCGGAACGCGAGTTGTAAGTCGGGCCCAAGTTCCTTTTCGTTGTCTTTGCCCCTGTGCGTCTTGCACCTTCCGGTGGAGTTTTGCCCAACAGAATAATGCCTTCAGCCTGCCTTCAATTTCAGCAAAAATCCTCAATCGTTAGATTCATCCAGGAGTTGGAAGGTTACACAACTCGCATTTCCAGGTGAGTTGAAAAGGTTTATAGAAATTATGAGGGATAGCACCTATTCCGATTTCCCTCCGGGTTCTGTCCGCGCGGGCGCAATAACTTACAGCCTGCGAAATCCCGATCTTCGGGTTCCTTGGGCGCTCCGCGTGGGGGAGCTTTCTCTATCTAAACAGGATCGTAACATCCGCGGCCGGGTGTGCAGCTTGCGGGCTCAGCGACCTGGCCATCTGGTCCGAGGCAATTTTGTGTGTGGATGCACCAGAAAATGCCGCTGCTGCCGCTGGGAATTCTCGGGTCGGGTTCGGCGTCAATAAACATTTCTTTGGAGCGGAGGCATCGGCATGCGGAGTGACGCATTCTGTCGAGATTCATGGGCTCAGGCATACTCATGCTTCTCCTTTCACTGCGCTCAGGATGGCTCTCTTGACTGCGATATGAGCAAGCCGCACCTTGTAGCCGTTTTGGCTCAAAGGCGTGGCCTTGCTGACGGCCGCCTTGCCGGCCTGGTCCGCGATTTCTTCCGTGACCGCCTTGCCTTCAAGTGCCTGCCCCGCTTCGGGAACGGGCCAGGGAACGGGAGCCACATGCCCCAGAACCACCCGCGCGCTTCTAACCGTCCCGCCGCTCAGGTGCAAAACGACGGATGCCGCGACCAACGGCCAATCGAGCGCTGTCTTCTCTCGGACTTCATAAACAGCCATCTTGCCGCCCTTGTCCGGCGGCACAAGGATCTCGGTGAGGATCTCGTTGGGCTTGAGGACATACTCGCGATCCTCTTCCTTCATGGGCGTGGTGTAGAATTTGCGGAGTTCAACCTCGCGCTCGCCTTCAGGTCCGTGCAATCTTGCCTTCCCACCGAGGGCAATCAAGATTGGGGCAAGGCTCGACGCGTTGACAAAATAGGCCGGGCCTGAATTTCCCAGGATTGCATGGTAGCGGTTCTGCCCGTCAGGGACGAGCGATTTCCCCTGATATTGGGCCAGCAACCCATAGCCATTGCGAAAATACCAGCAACGCGGACGCTGAAGCAATTCACCGCCGACCGTGCCCATGTGGCGCATCTGTTCCCCGCGAATGCCATCAGCGGCTTGGGCGAGCGCCGGGTAGTGCTCCCGTGCAACCTTGTTGTCCAAAAGGTCCTGGATGGTAACGAGTGCGCCCATTCGCAGTCCTGAGTGGGCGCTATATTCGATCCGCTTGAGGCCCTTGATCTTCTTGAGATTCACCACCCTTTTGGGGGTTGTCACCCGATCCTTCATTGCGCTGATCAGGTCCGTTCCGCCCGCCAGAATCTCGGTTTCGCCCCAGCGGCCTCCCAGCAGCTTAAGAGCGCTTTCCGTTGTGTGAGGGCTTGCGTATTCGAAGGCTTCCATCAGGCCAAACCTCCTTTGTCGAGAGCTGCCAGCACTCTGTCGGGCGTTAAAGGCAGAGTCGGTACGCGGACGCCAATCGCGTTGGCGACGGCGTTGGAGATCGCAGCGCCAGGGGAAATCACCGGAGGCTCTCCAAGCCCGATCACCCCGCGTTCGTCATAGCCCGGTCCTGTCATCATGTGGACGACAAGCTCGCCGATATCCCCGATGCCCGCCAACTTGTAAAATTCCATGTTGGGGTTGAGCATTTGGCCCAGGGTCTCGTCCATGATCTTTTCCTCGAACAGCGAATAGCAGATGCCCATAATCAGAGCGCCGTAAACCTGGCTTTCCGCTGTTTTCAGGTCAATGATCAGACCGCAATCCTGAGCGGCGACCATTCTGTTGACTTTTACCTGCCCGGTTTCCGTATCCACCGAGACGTCTGCGATCTGAACTCCTCCCACGCCGCTGTCATTCAAGTGGCAGGGACCGGGGTTGCGGCCCGTGGTCTGGATTGTTTTGACCCCAAGTTTGGAGCAGGCTTGTTTCCAGGTCAGGCTTTTCGAGGCATCGCCCTTCACTCGGATCAGGCCCAAGTGGGCTTCCAGTTGATCGGGCGGAACTCCCAAAGAAGGAGCCACAGCGGCAAACAATTCACCGAGCGCGTCGACAGCCCCGCGGCGCGTGGATGCGGAAACACCGCCGACGGTGGTACTTCCGCCGCTAGCGCCATCCGGCGGGTACTTGCTGTCGCCGATTTCCACCTTGACAGCCTCGACGGGAAGCCCAAACGTTTCTGCCACCGAGATGGCGATGACGGTTCGCGTTCCCGTTCCCAAATCCTGGCTGCCAAGGCGCACCGTTACAGAGCCGTCCGGCCGCACGATGACGTTGCAGGTGCTGGTATGTCCCCGCCCGCCCCAAGTGTGCAGGCTGACCCCCATGCCGCGTTTGGTGTGCCCGGGAGTTTTGTCGCCGCGTGGATGCCAGTTTTTCTTCCATTCGGCCAGTTCCGCAGCCTTTTGGAGTTCCTCGCTATAGATTTTGGTCAGGAGCTTAGGGGCAAGGTGCACATTTTTCATAAGGAACTCGACCGGATCCATCTCCAGTTTGGCAGCCAGATCGTCGAGAGCTCCCATGGTGAGAAGGCAGCCTTGCGGATGGTTCGGCGCCCGCCACGCGCGCGAAGGGCCGATATTTGCGGCGACCATCGTGTGTTTCCAGTGGGTGTTTGGAGGTTGCAAAACGTAGGGCAGGGGAGGATGTCCTGCAGGTCCCACGCCTCCAGTTCCCCACGATTCCGAATCCCACGCCGCAAGCGTACCGTCCTTCTTGGCGGCGACACTAATCTTGGCGAATGCTGAAGGCCTCGCTCCCGCAATCTCCAGCTCCGCATCACGATCCAGCATCAATTTGACAGGTTTTCCAGCCATTTTAGCGAGTTGAGCGGCAACGATTCCCCACGGTCGGGAGAAAACCTTGCTCCCAAATCCTCCGCCGATGTATTGGCAGACGGTTTCAATGTTACTGTCATCGACGTTGACTTTCTGGCGGCGCAAGCCCGCGCCGATCTGACCTGGCAGGCCTGAGACATTTTGTGTTGAAGACCAGGTCTTCAACGTCTTGGCGTCCGTCCATTCCGCGACGTTGCCGTGCGCTTCAAGGCAGCAATGCGTAATCACCGGAATTCCGTAAAAGCCTTTGGAAATCACCACATCAGGGTCCTGAAACGCTTTATTCGGGTCCCCCACGGTCTCTTCGCCTGCGGGCTTTGTCCTGCCGTTCGCTTGCGCGCGCTCCAGGTCTTCTTCTCGAACCAGGTGCGGAAGCTGCTCATATTCGACTTTGATCCGGCGGCGCGCATCCTCCGCAATATCCTCATTAACGGCGGCGACTGCGACGATTTCATCTCCAGCCCACTGGATCTCCGATCCCGCATCCTGAATAACCAGGACCGCCTTCACGCCCGGAAGGCTTTGAGCGGGAGAAATGTCAATGGACTTGATCTTGGCGTGCGCGTAAGGGCAGGTGAGCAATTTGGCAATGAGCAATCCCGGCCGGTGCGTATCGTAAGTGTATTTGGCCCGGCCGCTTGCCTTCTCAGGGCCGTCAATCCGGTCAATGCGCTTGCCGACCAGTTCACGCCCGCCTGCTTCCGGCCAATCGTATTTACACGTTGCCATGGCTGCCTCCTTTCATTTCCCTGGCTGCCTGAAGAACAGCGTGCCGGACTCCCCAATAAGTTCCGCAACGGCAGAGATTCCCTCCGAGCCCCTTCTCGATGTCTTCCAGAGAGGGATTTGGATTCCGTTCCAAAAACGCCGTGCAGGCCATCACAAATCCCGGCGTACAGAACCCGCACTGCTGCGCGTCGTGATTGACGAACGCCGCCATAACCGGCGTGAGCTTGTCATCCGCGGCCAGTCCCTCAATCGTGGTGATCTCATGCCCTTCGGCCTCGATGGCCAGAACCGTGCACCCGTAAACGGGTTTGCGGTCCATCAGCATCGTGCAGGCCCCGCAAGTGGCACGGTCGCAAACCTTTTTGGATCCCGTGATATCCAGGCGGTCTCGCAAGGCATCGAGAAGCGTGACCCGCGGCTCGATATTCAGCTTATGGACCTTGCCATTCACGCGCAACGTCACGGGAACTGCGCCCGGCCCGACAATTTCGTTTTTTGATTCAGGCTGAGCTGCATCGGCTACGATGCTTTTCCCCAGCAATCCGCCGGATACCGTGACACCAGCGCCTTTTAGGAAATCCCGGCGCGTTAAGGAAGGTTTTTCTGAGGCAGTTTTTCGTGGCCGGTCTTTTTTTCGTCGCATCGTGGGCTCCTTATGGATTGGGGATTTGTCCTCCCCGCAGTCTGACTGTCCAGGCTCCCCCGGTCATCGCGAAAATGAGACCCCTGACCGTTTAGTGGTTAGTTGAAAACCTCATTATAACACTCAAATATTTTCAACTACGGGTCTATGAACAGAGGAGATGTTTCCTCTCGCAGACCTCACCGGAGGCCAGAACCGTCACCGGTTTGAGCAAGAACAGATTCCTGCCCCGGCGCTTCCACAACCTCTTCAGCACGGTGGCGGCCGAAGTGCCTGTCAAGCCAGCGCTGGAACTGGTCAAGATAGGTGTAATAGACCGGAGTGAAGTATAAGGTTATAACTTGTGAAAAGATGAGTCCGCCTACGACGGCCAGGCCCAGAGGCCGCCGTGATTCCGCGCCTGCTCCCAAACCCAGGGCGATGGGCATTATGCCCATAAAGGCGGCAAAGGTTGTCATCATAATGGGACGGAAACGGACGATGGCGCCGTGGTAGATTGCTTCCTCGGTCGATTTTCCGCCGCTTCTTTCGGCTTCCAGGGCGAAGTCAATCATCATGATCGCATTCTTCTTGACGATGCCAAGCAGCATGATGATACCGACAAACCCGTACAGGTCTAGGTCCAGGTGAAACGCTATCAGCGTTACCAGCGCGCCCAAGGCCGCCGATGGCAGGCCGGACAGGATGGTTATGGGATGGATGAAGCTCTCGTAAAGAACCCCCAGGACCAGGTAAATTACCAGGACTGTTGCGATCAACAGCACTCCCAGGCCTACCAGCGAAGACTGAAACTGCTGGGCGGTCCCTTCAAAGTTGGCGCTAATGTCTGCTGGAAGGATTTCACGAGCTAACCGGTTAACATCCGAGACTGCGCCGCCCAGCGCCACTCCAGGCTTTAGGTTGAAGGAGATGGTCACGGAAGGAAGCTGGCCAAAGTGGTTAACGGACAAAGGCCCAAGGCCTTCCGTCACGCTGGCGACCGTGTTCAGGGGTATGAGCTGCCCATTGGATGATCGAAGGTACAACAAAGACAGGTCGTTGGGATCCATCTGGTATTGAGGTTCCAACTCTGAGATCACCCAATACTCATTGTTGGGCGCATAGATGGTTGAAATCCGTCCTTCCCCATAGGCGGTGGTCAAAGCACTTTCAATCTGTTGCGCCGTCACGCCCAATGCTGTCGCCTTGTCGCGGTCGATCTGGATATTGACCTGTGGATTGTCAATCTGCAGATCGGTCGTCACATCCTGGAATCCGGGGAGTTTGTGCATCTTGCTTTCAAGAGCTAACGAATCCCGGTATAGCTCCTTGGTGTTTGGCCCCTCAAGGGTATATTGGTACTGGCTCTTGGTCAGGTGAGCGCCGATGCGGATGGGAGGCGGGTTTTGCATGAAGGCCATGATCCCGGTGATTTTCGCAAGTTTCGGGCGCAACTGCTGAATGACATCGTCCGTGCTTACCAATCTGTATCCTGGGCCGAAAGGCTTGTGAGGGATGTGAAAGAAGTTCTTAAATCCAGCAACAAATTCCTCGACCGCAGATGGGCGGGGCTTTAGATGACAGAAGAATATCCCGGAATTGCCGCCTCCGGAAGGTCCGCCAGCTCCTGCCAATGAGAAAACGGTATCGATGTTGGGATTCTTTCGAACAATCGCAACCACCTCCTGCTGGAGCTTCTTCATTTCGTCAAAGGATGTGCCCTGAGCCGCTTGCGTAAAGGCAAAGACCGTCCCGCTGTCTTCGCTCGGCAGGAACCCTTTGGGAATCTCGAAAAACAAATACCCTGTGAGGATGAGGACAAGGAAGGACGAGATGAGGACGATCAGCCGGTGGCGCAGAACGGTGCGCAGGCTCCAGTCATAGCCATGCAGCAAGTGGTTGAAAAAGCGCTCAGAAACATCATACAGGTGGCCATGCTTTTGGGACTGTGGAGGACGCAGAAAACGGCTGCAAAGCATGGGGGTTAGCGTCAGCGACACAATGCCGGAAACCAACACGGCTGACATGATGGTCACTGAAAATTCATGCAGCAGGCGGCCCATGATTCCGCCCATAAAAAGCACCGGAATAAAAACGGCGGTAAGAGACAGGGTCATGGAGAGGATGGTGAAGCTGATTTCCTTCGAACCGTTCAGCGCTGCTTCCATGACGCCTTCGCCCAATTCCATGTGGCGCACGATGTTTTCGAGCATGACGATGGCGTCATCCACGACGAAACCTACGGCGAGCACCAGGGCCATCAGGGATAAGTTGTCCACCGTGTAGCCTGCCAGATACATTACG
>JAJYHU010000093.1 GCA_021784615.1 Acidobacteriota bacterium
ATTTAATACCATCATTAGGTCAAACCCCGCAATAGCCCGAAAGTTGCGTTTTTATCTCGCCACAAAAAATTCGCGGCGGACAATCAGGAGCCGGTTGCTTCCGGCTGTCGTATATATTTATTAAACCGTTCTGCGTAGTCCTCACGAACCGGGCTGAACACGTCCAGCACGATTGCCGGTCCGCCCACCGCCACGGCTTGGTGCAGGCAATTGGCTGGAATGATATACATGGAACCCTCTTCAGTGATTCTTACCTCCTTTTCGATCGTCAGCTCAACTTTTCCCTTCAGGACAATGCCCCCCTGCTCGTGCGGATGCCGATGGAAAGGGACGACGGCGCCCGCATCCAACTCAAGATAAGAAAGCATCAAATTCCTCCCAAAAGGGGCGCGAATGCGGGCTCCGGGCAGTATCTCGAACGGCGTGATATCTTGAACATTAAAGAAAGGCATGGGGATGTCCACTCCGAATTTGCTGAATGTAGCCGCCCGGTTCGGCTTCTGACTGAGGGGCCGGCGGCGCTTTGCGCTTCCTAATACACCATGGGTTTCCACCCCTGTCAAATTCCCGAAACTCCGAAGGCTCCCGTTTGGTCTGTCGCCGCCGCGACGCCATCTGCCTTCGCATCATCATCGCCCAGGCCTCTTACGCCTTCGGCGCTTCTTTATGCCTGAGCACATCTATTGGAGCATCATATGCATGGTTCTGTTGCAATTTTATTTTGCCGTTGCTCCACGCCTTCCCTGGGGATCGCGTCATTAGGCAAACCTTTATATTGTTCACTTTGCACGGGCAGCTCTGTAATTTTTACTCACTTCTGACCGCTCTTATAAGCGTGGCCGATAGCCATCAAGACTTGTAACCCTCAGATAATGAGCGTCGTACTTGAATAATGCAAGCAATGGATGGAAGGTTGCATGAAGAAAAACGTGATCACGGCAATGGATGCACCTGTAGGCAATAAGAAAGCATCCGGCACCGCAGGAGAGCTTTGAAGTCGACCGTCCGAGTCCTGAATGAAGCTGGCATCCCCTGGGAGCAGTCTCTAAATGCAGCGGCATGGCAGGACACATACGGAGGTGTTTCAATGAGGCCAGAAAATGAATTCACAAATGACTGTTTAAGACGCGAATTTTCGGAAAACAGACCCTCCAAGGTCAACGTGAAGGGCGAGCCATCCATTTTGCCGGAATACAGTGCCGGAACCCGAAAAACGGAGAAGGAAGGGCCGACGCGAAGGCAAATCGCCGGATACCTTACTGGAATGCTGCTGCTTTTGCTGGCGGTGCTTTTTGTGCCGGCAACTTCCTCGGCGCAATTTAGCGTCGGCGTGTCGGTCAGCTTTGGCCCTCCGGCGCTGCCCATATACGCTCAACCGATGTGTCCCGGCCCGGACTATATTTGGACGCCGGGTTACTGGGCTTGGGACCCGGTGTATGGGTACTATTGGGTTCCCGGCACCTGGGTGCTGGCGCCTTTTGTGGGTGCGATGTGGACTCCGGGCTATTGGGGCTACAACGATGGAATGTATTTCTGGTATGCAGGCTACTGGGGCCCGCAGGTCGGCTACTACGGAGGCATCGACTACGGATACGGCTACATAGGATACGGCTACAGCGGGGGTTATTGGGACCACGATAGGTTCTACTACAACCGCGCGGTAAACAACATCCGAATCGACAACACAAAGTACTACTACAACCAGAGGGTGGAGAATAACCAATTCACCCGCGTCAGTTACAACGGCGGCCCGGGGGGCATCCGCGTTCGGCCTACGGCTGGCCAAATGGCGGCGGCAAGACTGCGCCGTTTCGGACCTCTTCGCCAGCAGGAATATCAGCGCAACTTTGCCCGGAACGATCCCCGGCAGCGGGCAACTGTAAATCACGGTAAGCCATACATCGCCGCCACAGACAGGCCGGGAGTGTTCAACAGAGGGCACGTTGTGCGGGCCACCCGCGCAGGAGGCGCTTATCGAGAGTCCCCTCGCGTGATGAGAAACTCCGGCAACTGGAAGCGCTTTGCTCCTGCCGGAAACAACCGAGGCCGGGAGTATACCGCGCCCCGGCGTCAGAAACCGAATGTACGGATGGAGCGTCCTGCGCCCCGGCAGAACAGCTACAACAACTACGCAAGGCGAGCGTATCAGGGTAACGTCTCCCGTTCAGAGCGGCCCAACCAGAACTGGGCTCGCGCCCCGCAGGAGCGCCGCGTCGCGCCCGAGCAGTCTTTTCATCCTGCCCACGGCGAGGGTCGCGGCGGCGGAAACGGACATGGTAGGCATTTCAGGTAGCTGTACTCCGAACGTCGGGCCGCGCTTGCTCCGGGAGATCAACCTGGAGCGGCGCGGCCCGTGCGCTTTTTATATCTCGACGATAACCGCAGGTGCGCGACGGCAGATGGATAGTTCCCGGCGGGTTATCCCGGACATCCGGATAAAAGGGTTTGGGGATTTCCACCCTGCGCCCATCTCGGCCGGGCCAACTGACCCGGGCACTGGCCTCTTCGTTCCCATAATTTATCACCACGCAGGCCTTGCCGGGCTTGTCCATGCCTTCAAAGACGGCATAACGCACGTTCGGCCCGGCCTCGACTTCCGCCCCCAGCATGTCCCGGAAGCGCCCGAAAAAGAGGATGTCCTTGTGCTTGCCACGGATGCGGATCAATTCCCGAACGTACCGCGAGAGGGGGGCGGATCAGCTTTTCGTCCATCGAATCGTTGTAGTGACGGGGCTGCATCGCTCAAACAATTGCAGAAGACCCGGCGATTACTGGCAGGTCATGCAGATGAAAGGCGCGGTAGGCGCTTTAGGATTTGCTTTGGCCGGGGTTCCCGGCGAAGTCAGCACAAACACCATTTGGGTGCCGGTTGGAAGCACGATGTCCTTATGGTGTTTGGCGAGCGTATGGATCAAGCCTGCGAGCGCCCCGATGCCCGCCCCGTAAAGTGCGCCCGTGCCGCCCGCGGCGAGAGCTCCTGCGCCCGCGCCGGCCGCCGCTCCGATGCCGGTTTCCTCAGCAGCCTTTTTCTTGCTCTTGCCCTGCCCTTCCACCGTTCCTTCGTTGCCATTCACTTTAACGTCTGACCCATTGCCGTTGGCGAGCTCTGACTTGAAGGCGTAGGCATGGCCGTCCTTGGTCGTAATGCTGTCGCCCACCAGCCGCATCTCGGCTTTGCCCTTCACACGGCCGGGCGGCTTCACAAAGGTTACGTGCCCGCGCAGCGTGCTGCCAGCGGGAATCAATTCCTCGCCACCGATAAAAATGGGATCCTGCACTTGGGCCGCGAAGGTGTCGCCTGAACGGTCGGCTGAAGAGCTGAGCGCCGTAATCAATTGCACGTCGACTCTTGTTCCGGCGGGAATCACTGTTTGGATATTTCCGGCGGCCAGAAGCGCGGGCCCTGCCAGCACGGCGATGACGGAAACAAGAATGCTGCGCATGTCTTTCCTCATTTCATTTATGCTACCGCACGCCAGATGCGCTGTCTATTTGGATTCCTGCGCGCGCACTCCCGTTGTCCGCCTACGGGCGGGCCGGAATCAGGAAGTTGAGGCTGGGTCGAGAAACCCGCCCCGCGGTGCGACGCAATTACGAATCCGTGTTGTTGGCATGGGAAGGAAGAATTATACTGGCGGGTTCGCTCGAAGGGAGGGTCGTCATGACGCATCGTGAACGTTGTCTGGCCGCTATCCGGGGCGAAGTGCCTGACCGCCTGCCCTGGGTTCCACGCCTGGAGTTCTGGCATCGCGTCCGCCTGCGCCAGGGAACCCTGCCCGCCGAGCTCCGGTCCCTGACGCTCACCGAGATCTCCGAGCGGCTGGGCGTTGGCTGCTACGCCTCCATCCCCGATTTCACCGACCGCAGCAACCCTGAGGCCATGATTGATCGCACGCTCGGCATCTTTCACTTCCCGGTTTTTCCCTATCGCGTCACGCTCCAGGATGTTGACCGGCGGGTTACCCGGCGCGGCCAGGAAACCCTCACGGAATATCACACGCCGGTGGGCTCCGTCCGCGCCGTTGAGGTGATAACCGAAGAGATGCTCGATGTGGGCGCTTCCATCTCCTGGATCACCGAGCACGCCATCCGCGAGCCTCGCGATTTTGAGGTGGTTGGCTATATCTTTTCGCACCTCAAAGTGGAGCCGAACTTTGCAGGCTACCTTGCGCGCCGCCGCGAGGTGGGCGAACGCGGCGTTGCCGTCGGTTTCCTGCTGGGGGCTGCCTGCCCCATGCACCACATCATGAGAGATCTGATGCCCATCGAGCAGTTTTTCTTTGCCTGCTACGATTACCCCGAGAAAGTGGACCGGCTGGCCGCTGAGATGGAACCCTTTTTTCAGCAGATCAAGCAGATTGGCGCGGACGCTCCCGCCGAGGTCATCTTTCTCGGCGCCAATTACGACGACTCCATCACCTACCCGCCTTTCTTCGAAAAGTACATCCTTCCGCCTCTGCACGATTACGCCGAAACGCTGCATCAGAAAGGTAAATACTTGATGACCCATCCCGACGGCGAGAACCGTCGGTTGCTGTCCTTGTACCTGCGCGCCGGATTCGACGTCGCGGATTCCGTGTGCCCTTATCCGATGACGAGTTTGCGCCTGGAAGAATTTCGCGCCGCCTTCAAGGACAAGGTCACCATTTGGGGCGGCATTCCCGCCACCCTGCTCTGCGCTTCCAGCACACCCGGCGAGGAGTTTCGGCGCTCCATCGACCAGACCGTCGAGCGTTACACGGGCGAGAGCCATTTCATTCTCGGCGTAAGTGACATGGTCACCGCCGATGCCGATTGGGGCCGCATGCAATACATCACCGACCGGACCGCCAAGGCTTGACCCAATCTTCAATTGCTTGAAGCCTCTATAGACTTGCATCCTCGCGGAAAAGGCGCGGCGCTTGAAACCCGTGCGAGTTACCTTGGGTCTCACTGTTTCCGCAGGATTGCGTTCGGGGGCGTTCAGATGTAGATTATCGCCGGGCCAGAGCCCAAAATACCAAAATATCGGTTGACGTGCATTAAAGGGGCGGCACAGGAGTGTGCCGGATTGGAGGTGGGAATTGAAACGCCGCACATTTTTGCGAGGCGCTGCTGCTGCGGGCGCGCTCACAATGGTCAACGAATGGCCCAAGACCGCGTCGGCCGCTGACGAAAGTGTTTTCAAGTCCCGTTTGAACGGGATGGATTTGTGGATTGACCGGGAAACCGGAAGCATCGTGTACCTTGCCTCGCCCGCCACGGGAGTCCTGCTGGAAGGGACGCGGGGGCAATCAGGCTTGCTTGACCTGGCCTATCCGACCAAGGAATTTGCCCCTCTGCGGCTTGCCTCCCGCTTTTCCAAAGCCCAGGTGGTTCAGGAAGGCAACCGCGTCACCATCAAGTGGGAATCGCTTGGTCCCAGCAGAGACAACTTCCCTCTTCCCGAGGGCCGCGTTCGCGCTCAAGTCGAAATTCGGGCTGCGGACGATGGAAGATCGTTGATTCTGTCTTGCCGGATCGAGAATTATTCCAAGGCGCCGGTCCCCCAGATTCTTTTCCCGGACTTTTGGGGCTTGACTCCTTCGAATGGAGTGGAGGGCACCGAGTTACGATTGGCGCGCGGCGTTGTCCGCCCCTTTGCCACGCCATTTCGCAAGCCGGAAACAGACCCCGCGTACTTTAATCTCGACTGGCACGAGTACCCCGCAAAGAACCCTCCCACCGAAGAGGGCGCAATCGGCGGCTACTACGTTCAGAACGCCCTGCGATGGCTTGACTTTGGAGGGTTGGCGGGCGGATTCAGCATCTTCCAGAAAAAGTGGGGAACAATGGACCCTACTGACATTCTAACCTGCCGGACTCAACGCGATCCCATGCACCTGCGCATGGTCTGGCAGCATAAGGATACGATCAACCCTGGCGAGGCTTGGGAAAGCGGAGAGTTCTGGTTGACTGCGCATCCCGGCGGCTGGGCGAAAGGGATCGAGGTATTTCGCGATTACGTCAGGCAGGCCAACCCCCCACGGGCCTTGCCAACACACATCCAGAACGGAATAGGATTTCGAAACATCTGGATGATTCAGTCGACGGAAAAAGACCCGGCGAAGGCTGCCTTCCGTTACCGGGATATACCCCGCGCGGCTGAAGACGCAATCGAGCACGGGCTGGACGAGATGGTCCTTTGGGGTTGGAGTGATGCCTTCACTCTGCCGATTCATTATCGAAAGGCGCTGGGAACAGAGCAAGAACTCTTCCAGGGCATCCAACAAGCCAAGGCTTTGGGCGTCAACGTAGCGCCCTTCGTCAGCATCCACATCATCCTCAACAGCGCCGTCGCACGCTATGGCGTCAAGCCCGGACATGACGATTGGACATATCACCCTGAGTTGATTCCGCCCTTCCGGCCCTACTACGCGCATGAATGGGAAGGAACCTTTGTCCACGACGACAATTTGCTTTGGCAGCAAGACGCGCGGGCGGCGCTCATCGCATGGGTTAACCGCGGGATGAGGTCTCTCGCATTTGACCAGTTTCTATTCAAGGAAACCCCGGGACAGAAGCCCGGATTGATCAAGATCATTGAGCAGGTGCGGTCAGTGGCGCGATCCAAGGACCCGCAATCGACCTTTTGCGGCGAATCCGCCGCAGACCTGGAGTTGGAGAACCAAGTCCTCGACTATACGTGGAACTGGGTCGACTACGTGGATGCCGGCCCGATCGTGAGCGTCCTGCGCTCTCCCAGGCTGAATTGCAACATTGAGGACTCGGCCCTGGCCACGAAGAGATGCTTCTTAGAAGGCTTGTACCTCAACGTCATGCCCAGCAAACCGGATGAGCCCAACGGCACGGCGCTGATCAGGGAACGACCCCTGCTGGCCAAGGCCCTGAAAACTGTGGCCCGGTTGCGCAAGCAGTTTCTGCCCTACTTCGTTGAGGGTAATGCGCTCGGTGAGTCTGTTCTTAGCCAGGCCGCGCCCGCCTTCATCCGGGCCTACCAGTTGCGCGACAGGCTCCTGGTGTTTGTGCTGAACGACAGGCCGGATGCCCAGCACGTCGCGCTGAACATCGACCTGGGCGTTTGGTCGCCAAAATCAAATGCTTTCCGCGTAAAGTACTTTGACGAAGCGGGCAGATTGGTTCGGAACTCAAATGTGGCGACCACCCGCTGGCTTGCCGTGACCGAACTCCTGCAGCCGGAAGAGATAGCGGCCTTTGAACTCTTGCCGGATTAGCTGACTGCCGATGCGCGAACCGGCACGTCCGATCAGGAATTCGGGCCGCGGCAGATGGCCCGGCGCTTCAGGTCCGCGGCTTTGGGGTTGTGTTCATTGGCGACAAGGAATCTTGCGGGAGACGGTGCGCCGCGTCGCCGCTTGCGGAAGATTCCGGTCCGCGTTACAGTCTGTTCGCAAAACAATTGCGACGGCTCAAGTTGACGGTCGTTCGGCAGGCGGCATCTAACCTTTGGGGCTAAAACAGAGTTTCAAGCATTTATTCCAGGTGGCATGGAGAAGCAACGTGCGTTTTTTATACGGTTCAGATAATTCAGTTTCAGCGATCTCGGGACGCCTCCGCGTCGCCGCTGGACAGGCTTCCCGGTTGATCCTTGCGGGCATGGTTCTATCCGCAGGCCTTTACGCGCTGCCTCCCGCCGGGTCTTCACGCGCGGTCGAGAGGTCCTTCCTCGGCGGCAATGCCTGCGATTCAGCGGGCGAGGCTGGCTTTCTGGATATGCCGGCCGGCGGCAAGGGGATTCATCCCGTCTCTTCTTCTCAAGGACAAAGTTCGGCCGCTTGCCATCCTTCTTTGGCTGCGGAGATCGCCGAGGATTCGCCCGAGTCGATTGAAAGCCGTCTGGCATCCGCTACGCCCGGCCTCGTGGAACTCACGGCTGCCCAGGCATTCGCCCGGAACCAGCCGAGCGCGGAAGCCGCAATCCATAAGAAAACTCCCTCCCCGACCAGCGGCCAGGCAAAGCATATCTTTTGGGTGATTCCCGCTTTCCAGGTTTACAACCGGCGGGAGTTCACGCCCCTGACGCCGCAGGAAAAATTCCATGAATGGGCCGAGGGCGCTTATGATCCGCTCGGCCTTAGCGCGGGAGCGTTTGAATCAGCCGTTGAATATTCTCCGAAGGATGGCTTCTGCGGCTACGGAAAGAGTTTCTTCAACTACAGCGAATGTTTTGGCTCCGCGGAGCTGGACGCCAACATCTCGAGCTTCTTCGGCGACTACGTTTTCGCCGTCCTCCTGCACCAGGACCCCCGCTACTTTCGCATGGGGGAAGGTTCCATTCTCCGGCGCAGTTGGTACGCCGTCTCCCGCGTCTTTATCACCTACACCGACAGCGGCCACAACACTTTCTATTCCTCGGCGCTCGGCGGAACGGTTCTTGCATCCGGCCTTTCGAATCTCTATTACCCCGCCCAGGACCGCGGCTTCGGCCTCACCATGAGCCGCATCGCCTGGGACCTCGGCGATACCGCCCTCTACAACCTGGCGGCGGAGTTCTGGCCCAACATCAAGCACGGCCTTTATCGCGCCTTTTGAAACGAGGCCGCGCTATTAGGGTTCCAGAAAAATAGGCTCGCGTGCGGCGCGCGCATGGCGGTTGTTGCTACAAGATCGAACCATCTGGATCGCCGCGGTCACAGGCTCCGGTGCGCGCGGTCACTGCGCTTTTGTCCGCGGGCTGCGATTATAATTTTACGAAGAGTCACCGCAGGAGGACCCCGATGAGCCGAATCAACGAACGGCTGCTTTACTGGGCTCCGCGGGCCTTAGGCATCGCTTTTGCGCTGTTCATCAGCGCCTTCGCCCTCGACGTCTTCAGCGAGAACCTGACTTTCGGAAAACAGCTTCTTGCCCTGGCTATTCACCTTATTCCCACCTATTTGATCGTCATCGTTCTCGCCTTCGCCTGGAAGCGCGAGTGGCTGGGCGCCGTCGGATTCATTGCCATGGGCCTGCTGTACATGTGGATCACTCGGCTCAGATTCCCGCTCCCGGCTTATATCATCGTCAGCGGGTCGGCGTTTCTGATCGGGCTGCTTTTCCTCGCCGATTGGCTCTTTGGCCGCAAGCTGCGCTCCTCAGCATAAAGGCTTGGTCCGCGCACGCCTCAGGTTTTTTACAGGACGGGCCGGGCTTTGAATTGCAGCTTGAAGGGCGGCACTTTATACGGGAACGTCGCAAGATCCAGCCCGATTTGCGCGGTCCCGTTGCTCCCATACTGATGGGCGCCGATATCATAATTCTCCGTCTTTGACAGGTGCGGCCGAAAACCGTTCCAGAAATCCACCTGGTTTTCGTAAAGCCGCAAGCCCCGGCCTCGCGCGGCCGATCCGCTCTGGAGCTTGTAGCCTTCCGGACTGTGCGCGTTCGGGTCGACAAAAAGCGGGTTGCCGCGCTTGGCTTCCCGGTCTCCCGGATAGGGCTTGTCCCACAGGTTGTTTTCAAAGTGAAAATGGTTGATGTCCAGGCCGGGGTCTGCGCCCACCGGACCTGTGTTTTCCCAGAAGATATTGTTGCGGAACCAGATGTTGCTGAACTGGTTCCAGGGCGGGCGGTTCTCAACGCCCACCAGGCGCTTGCAGTTGTTGAACGCAACGGTGTTGTTGTCAAAGTACACGTCGCGAGTGCTGGCGGTGATCAGCAGCTCCTGCCTGCCGTAAACGATGGGGCTGATGGCGGACCAATCGTTGTGGACCATGATGTTGTTGCGGATGGCGATAAAGTCGTCCAGGTGCCGGTTGCTGCTCTCTTCGCCGGAAAGCCAAACAGCCACGTTATTCGCCTCCAGGTAATTGTTCTCAAAAATGTTCATGGTGGCGTTGTCAATCCAGACGGCGGCGATTCCCGTCCCCCGAATCACGTTGTAGCGCGCGCTGGAATGGATGGCCCAGTCCTCATAGAGAATGCCGTCTCCCGAATTGTTGTCGATCTGGCAGTTCTCAATCGACAGGAATTCCATGGCCCCGGCCACGTTGATTCCGTGCCCTTCGGTGCCGGCATCGCCCCATCCGGCGTCGTGCAGATAGCAGTTCCGGATTTCAACGTGTCGGTTTTCATCCGCCGGGTCCCACTGGCCGTGGACGTCCCTTCCGCCGCCCACCAGATCAATCCCGCAGATTCCCGAGTAAGCCATCTCGCAATTCGTGATGCGCAGATAGTGCGTGCTGAAGGCGATCACGCCCATCCGGCAGGCGTAAAAGCGGCAGTTGCGGATGGTGACGTGCCGCTTTCGCTCAATGTGGATGGCGTGCCCTTTGGGCATTGTCGAAGTCATGTGGAACTCAAGGCCGTCGATCGTGTTGTGCGATCCCGGCAGCAGAATCTCATCAGTCCCGTCGTTTGTGAAAATGGCCTGCCCCCTGCCGTCCGACCGCAGAATGATCGGCAGGTCCTCAGCGCCATCCGGAACTTCCACTCTCAGGCAGGGGTAAACTCCGGGCGCAAAAAACACCACGTCTCCGGGCCCGGCAAGCGAAACCGCTTTCGCTACGGTCTTGACCGGCCGCTCCGCCGTTCCCGCGTTCGAGTCGGAAGCGTTCGGCCCGCCGGCATGCCAAATTCTGTGGCAGTACCGGTCCTGCAGCAATAATTCGGGCCGGGATGCGGGGTAATGCGGACGGCTGGCTGCGTTTTCTCCGGCAGCAAGCTTGCCCGCCTGGCTCGTGGCAGCCACCGCCGCCAAAAAGCTTCGCCTGTTCATTGGACCGTCCTTTCGGATACGAACTGCGCCGATGCTACCCGCCGCAGCAGGGACTGTCAAGAGCCAGGGCATCGCAGCCCGGGAGGAGAGAAAGACCGGGCAGCAACCCGAGGGTAAAAATACAGAAACGCGCCGCCCGCAGAATTTGCTTGACAAATCAACTCCGCTATGCTAGAGTGGTAGTCATCACGGGCCCGGGGCAAGGCGAAGGGCTCGACAGAATCTGGGGCATGGGAACATGGCGCTGCAGTTTGGCGGTCGCGAGAGCGGTTTTGATGTGGGAGGGAAGTCGGGAATTTGTTTTTGGAAGCGTGAAAGCAGAAAAAAAGAATTCTTTTTTTTGAAAACGAAGCTAGGAAGTTGTTGAAAACAAAAGGTGGCTGTGGAAAAAACAGCCAAAACGAACCGGAAACGAAGCTAAACGAAGCTAGCTAAGTTATTGAAAACACATAACACGCCAAAAAACGAAGCTAAGAAACGCCAAAAGGCTCTCCGCCTAATCTATTGAAAAAAATGACATTAAAAAATGACTTGACCAGGAAAATCGCACCTCGCACCCGCAGCGCCCACACTTCCGAGCGCGGCATTGATCTCGCCTTGCGCCGTACGGGCGCGGGCCGCGCTCCCTTGATATAATGGCTCCAGTATCCAATTAACCGGCCCGCCGTTAGACGCTACAGGAGGAATGCCTCATGCTCCTCGAAATGCGCCAACTCGAAAAGCTGGACGACTACCGCTGGATGGTTCCTCGCGGCGCCAAGCCCGGCATGTTGACCGACGCGCTGGTCTATGCCGACGAAACTCTTATGAAGGATTTGCTGAAAGATCTTTCGCTTGAGCAGGCCATCAACGTGGCCATGCTGCCGGGCATTGTGGGCCGCTCGCTCGCCATGCCGGACATCCACCAGGGGTACGGATTTCCCATCGGCGGCGTGGCGGCCACGGACCCCGAGGCGGGCGGCGTGGTGTCACCGGGCGGCGTGGGCTTTGACATCAACTGCGGCGTGCGCCTGCTGGCGAGCACGTTGACGCTCGATGACGTGCGGCCCAAGATCCGCGAATTGGTCAATCAATTGTTCCGGGATATCCCCTCCGGCGTGGGCCACAGCGGCTTTATCCAGATATCCTACAACGATCTCGGCCGGATTCTGACGGAAGGCGCCCGATGGATGGTCGGGAACGGCTACGGCTACGCGGAAGACTTGGCGCACTGCGAGGAAGGTGGCGCGATCGATGGCACCGACCCCTCCGCCGTGGGCGACCGCCCCAAGAAGCGCGGCCTGCCGCAGATCGGCACGCTCGGCTCCGGCAACCATTTTTTGGAAGTGCAATACGTCGAGCGCATCTTTGAGCCGAAGATCGCCGAGCGCCTGGGGCTTTACCAGAATGAGATCGTGGTGCTCGTCCATTCCGGCTCGCGCGGCTTTGGGCACCAGGTCTGCACGGACTACCTGCGCGATATGGATCAGGCCATGGCGCGCTACGGGATCAAGCTGCCGGACCGCCAGCTTGCCTGCGTGCCGGTCAACTCCAGCGAAGGCCAGGCGTATCTCGCGGCCATGCGCGCCGCCGCCAACTTTGCCTGGGCCAATCGCCAGGGAATGACCCACTTCGCCCGGCAGGCGTTCAAGCGCGTCCTGGGCCAGAAAGAAGACCTGCGCGTGGTCTACGACGTTTGCCACAACATCGCCAAGCTGGAACGGCACCGGGTGGACGGCAAGGACCGCACCGTTATGGTGCACCGCAAAGGCGCCACGCGAGCTTTCCCTGCGGGCCGCCCGGAGGTTCCGGAAGACTATAAAGACATCGGGCAGCCGGTGCTGATTCCCGGCTCCATGGGCACGGCGTCTTATGTGCTGGTGGGCGCGGCAGGATCGCTCCGGGAAACTTTCGGCACCACCTGCCACGGCGCAGGACGCGTGATGAGCCGCACCGCCGCCAAGAAATCCGCCTACGCGCAAAACGCCAAAGAGCGGCTGGAAACGCTCGGCATCGTGGTGCGCTCGGAAACCAAAAACGGCATTGCGGAAGAAATCCCCGAGGCTTACAAGGACGTGGACGCCGTCATCAACGTGGTCCACAACGCCGGGCTCTCCACCCGCGTCGCCCGGTTGAAACCCATTGGGGTAATCAAAGGATGAATGTCGCCGCAAAGATCG
>JAJYHU010000286.1 GCA_021784615.1 Acidobacteriota bacterium
TAGCTTCGTTTTTTTGGCCGTTATGTTTTTTCAATAACTTAGCTAGCTTCGTTTTAGCTTCGTTTCCGGTTCGTTTTGGCTGTTTTTTCCACAGCCCTCCTTTAATTTCAACAACTTCCTAGCTTCGTTTTTGAAAAAAAGAATTCTTTTTTTTCATTGGCCTTGAGAGTCCAAAGCCCACATTTCTTTTCCCTGCCTACTCAGGTCGCTCATAGAGTTCTCTCGCACGGAGTTTTTAAGTCCGCGGTTTCTTTCTTCGCGCGGCCGCCGGCTCCCGGCCGTGGATGACTAGTACTCTAGCATAGTATGGTTCGATTTGTCAAGCAAAATCTGCGGCCCGGCTCCCGGCCCTGGTCTACGCCCAGGCCAGCCGGAAGCACCCGAGCGACAGCGGCTCGATTCGCACGGGCGTTTGAACATACAAGGAGCGTCCCCGCAGCGACATTTGCGCTGCAAGATGCGCGGGCCTGCCGTCTGCCGCCAGGTATTCGATGCGCGGTTCTCCTTCGAATGGGTTGGCGATCTCGAATCGAACGCGCAGGAGCGGGTCCACGCTCAAATTGCCAATTCCAAGCAGAACCGCCTTTTCCCCGTCGCGCCGGATGGGAAAGACGTTTGGGGCGTCTTCAACAAACAGCGGCAGCGGGCCCTGGTTGATCCACTCCAGCATTTTCTTGAGCGCAACCTGCCTTTTCCAGCCGCGAAATTCCACCATATAGAGATCGCCGTGGCCGCCGCTTTGCGGAACAATTCCGATGCGCCCTCCCGAGGCGTTTGCAAACAGCGTCATCCCTGGCACATTAAAACTTCGGTCCGGGCCGAACATCCGAGTGACCACAATGGCTTGCTCGGCCGGGTCCAGACGGTATTTGTGCGCTTCCACGGTGGTTTCATCCTGGTTCCAGTATTTTCCGGCGAAAGCCTTGTTGGTCATTTCCTCGTAGTTGGCCCCGGCGACAGGCTCACAATTCGCGAGGCCGATCTCGCGGCCGAATCCGCGCTTGACAAGGTGCGCGGCTGAGTCGCCATCAAGCAGGACTTTTCCCTTCAGGATGCTTCGGATTTCATCGTCGCTCCGTTCCTCAAGGTAAGAGCGGCTGGCCAGCTTCACTTCCCCGGGATAAAAGGTGGTGGCAAAACCGAAAAGGTCCATGGCGCCTTCCCAGCAGGGAGGCGCCGGAAGGCTGGTCATCCGGCTAACTTCCACCTTCCGGTGCAGCGGGAAGCGGTCATCCCACAGGACCTGGAGTCCGCGCTCCTTTTGGCATTCCAAGGCCCAATCCGCAACGCCGTTGAAGGAGCTGAAGGAGTTCCGCAGCATGATATCGATGGCCGGGTCGTAATCAAACGTCGTGTCGTCAAAGCTGTGGATGTCGAGGGTAATATCGGGAGGCGCCAGGAGGAAGCTCAAAGCGGTTTGCATTCGCGTCAATTGAACCGACTTTGCAAATCTTGTGCCGGGAGCGTTCTCAAGTTCCGGCGTGAAAAGCATTTTGCCGCCCAGGAGCGGCTGCAATTTCCGCATCATGCAGATTTCTCGCGCGGCGTTCCGGTAGACTCCGTCATTATAAGAAGCATAATGCGGGCGTAGGACGGGTTGATGCCCGCTCACGGAAAAGGCTTGCAGCATCGCAAGCCAGGGGCGGCCTTCCGCAGCATGCACGTTGGGATCGGAGCACATCAGACCCATGCGCGTCCCGGGCGAGGTTTGCTTTACGGAATCGGAAATAATACGCGCGGCGTCCAGCATGGTATCGCCCGAGAGACGGAGCCACTCGACACGTTCCCGCGTGGGCTGGGGTTCGGCCGTCAGAACCCTTTGGACGAGTTCCTGGCGCGAGAGATTCCGCCCCGTGCGGCGGGCAAACTCCGCAAGATGCAGCGGGCAAAAACAGCCCCAGGCGACCGGCAGATGGTTGTGAAGGCGGAAGTCATCATCGATGTAGATGATGGCAGGCTCAAGCTCGGCGAACAGGCCATAGAGTTGGCTGACGTGGCGTTTCCACTCAGGATCGATAGGGCACGGGATGGCATGGCTCTCAGTGCCGTCATCCCCCACCATGAATTGCCAGGAGAAGCGCCCGCGTTCGTCGCGCCCGATATCCCCGTGGCCGAGCGTCGACCACATGTTGATGCTGACCTGAAGGCCCGCGCTGCGCAACTGTTCGACGACCGGCCGCAAGATATTGACGCGCGCCTTCGCCTCATCGATCTTCGGCATGTTCCATCCCATATCCCAATGGTTGCCGCTGAAGAGGATCACGTGAGGAATGTGGTTCTCGCGGCAGTTTGAAATCAGACCTTCGGTCTGCTGCGCGGCCGTCTCAGAGCGGATGTAGTACCGCAGCATGTAGTTGACGCGGGACGATCGGCCGCGCGGCTCTCGGCCGGCGGACCGTCCGGGCTCTTCCACAAAAAGACCCATCGCCGGGGCAAGCAGCGTTGATAAACAAAACGCCCTTCGAGTTGGGGACATGGCAAATTCTCCTCTTGGCAGATGAACGGTCGATTCGAGTCAGGAATCTTTGCGGCCTGCTGATTGGCCGCAGCAGGTGTTTGCGAGCAGCGTGCCGCGACTCAGTTTCTCCTGAAGCTCACCGGCCTTCCCGGCCG
>JAJYHU010000232.1 GCA_021784615.1 Acidobacteriota bacterium
TATCTGCCCTCCGGCTCAAGCTCGGAGGAGCGCCAGCAAATCAAGTTCCGCTTCATGGAACAGTTCTATCCCTATCTGGAAAATCTGGCCCGCTCCGGGCGCGAGGTCATCCTGTGCGGCGACTGGAACATCGCCCACCGCGAAATCGACCTCAAGAATTGGAAATCCAACCAGAAGAACTCCGGCTTCCTGCCCGAGGAGCGGGCCTGGCTATCGAAAGTCCTCGATGGTCTGGGCTGGATGGACGTCTATCGCCGGCTTTATCCCGAAGCCACCGGGGAAGCCTACACCTGGTGGAGCAACCGCGGCCAGGCCTGGGCCAAGAACGTAGGCTGGAGGATTGATTATCAAATCGCCACGGCGGGCATCGCCGCCACGGCAAAGTCGGCCAGCGTCTACAAGGATCAGCGTTTTTCAGACCATGCGCCGCTGATCGTGGATTACGATGACGCGCTCTGAATCGAGTGGCCGGGCGCACCGCACGCCCCATGCCCACTCCGGAAACCGCTCGCGCTTCTACCCTGCCGGCTTCCTTCAGGCATTATCAGGCATGAAATCACGGCGAGCTTTATCGGCCTGTTAGCGGTGGTGGTTTTATCTATCGAGGGGAATACATTGGTAAATTTCTGCAACCCACTGAGTGCAATAGGCTGGCCACGCCGGCCTAGGCCGGCGGCAGAGCCCGATGACCGTCTGGAGAACCGCGCATGATCACGCGTTTTCGGATTTCAAATTTCAAGCGTCTGACCGAGGCAACTCTTGAGCTTGGCAGCGCGGCAGTGTTTATCGGACCGAACAATTCTGGCAAAACCACGGCGTTGCAAGCCTTGGCGCTCTGGGACATCGGCTGGCGCCGTTGGGCGGAGAAGCGCGACTCAAGCGCGCCCGCCGAACGTCAGGGTGTCACCATCAATCGGCGCGATCTCTTCGCCATTCCCGTGCCGAGCGCTAAATTGCTCTGGAAAGACCTTCATACCCAGGACAGCGACCGGCGCGATGGCAAGCCCAAGACGGAGAAAGTGCTCATCACGCTGGAGGCGGAGGGCGTGCACGAGGACAAACCCTGGCGCTGCGTTTTGGAGTTCTATTACGCCAACGAGGAATCGTTCTACTGCCGGCTCAAGGAGGGTGAAAACGGCAGGGTGCCCGAAGGCGCGCGCAGGCATGCCGTCGTCTTCCTGCCGCCCATGTCGGGTTTGGCGGAACGGGAGTACCGCAGGGAAACGGGTGAAATCAGTGTGCTTATCGGTGAAGGTCAAACCGCACAAGTCTTGCGCAATCTCTGCTGGCAGCTTTTCACCAAGGAAGACAAAAATACGTGGGATTCATTGGTCGAACACATCGATAGTCTGTTTCACGTCCGCCTCAACGAGCCAAAATATATCAAGGAGCGTAGTGAGCTGACGCTTACTTATCGTGAACGCAATGGCGTGGAACTGGATATCTCCTCATCTGGACGAGGCTGTCAGCAGGTCCTCTTGCTTCTCTCGTTTCTGCTCGCGAACCCCGGCTCCTTGCTACTCTTGGACGAGCCGGATGCACATCTGGAAATCCTGCGGCAGCGCGACGTGTACAACCTGCTAACCGATGTCGCCGCATCCAATGGTTCTCAGATTATCGCCGCCAGTCATTCCGAGATCGTGCTGCAGGAAGCGGCCGAGCGGGATGTGGTCATGGCCTTTGTCGGCAGGCCTCATCGCATCGACACCCGTTCCCGCAGCAGTCAGGTTAAAAAGGCCCTGGAAAGCATTCGCATGGCGGATTACTACTTGGCCGAACAAAAGGGGTGGATGCTGTATTTGAAAGGTTCCACCGATCTGGCGATTCTGCGCCGGCTTGCCGAGCGCTTGAACCATCCGGCCAAGGCGGTGCTGGATGGCTTGGTTCCAGTCATTTATCTGGGCGGAAACAAGCCGCAAGAGGCGCGCGATCATTTCCATGGATTGCGGGAGGCCAAACCGGACCTCGTCGGCTTCGCCCTGTTCGACCGCCTGGACAGAGAACTGCAGACGGCCTCCCAGCTTACTGAACGCATGTGGTCATGCCGTGAAATCGAAAACCATCTGGTCAGCCCCGCCAGCCTGCGCGCCTTCGTCCTACAAGGGCTGCGCGAAGACGATCTCATCGAACAAGCCGAACGCAAGAACCGGCTTGCAACGCTTGAAGTCTGCCTGGACGAAATCACCCACGCCCTGACCATCACCAACAAGCCGGACCCATGGGGGCCTGACATCAAGGTGACCGACGATTTTCTCGACCCGCTGTTCAAGCTCTTTTATGAGCGCCTCGGCACGCCGCAGCAAACCTTCAAGCGCGACTACCACGGCCTGGCCGACGCGATCCCCGTTGAGGAAATCGCCCCCGACGTCGCGGCCGTGCTGGACGCCATTCTTGAGGTCGCCAATCGCGCCAACCCGGCTGTCTGAACACTGGGCTCGAAGCTCAAGGCTGGCTTTGCCAGTCATCCATCGCGGTGCCGGTGCCAGTAACGTGGGCTGAGCACGCGAACGCGGACGACGGGCGCTTGACGTAGAATCAGGCTCCATGCTGTTGCCTGCCTCCCTCGCCCGCGCCCACCGCCTCGCCGCCGTGCTGTTCCTGGGCTTCGCCTCG
>JAJYHU010000372.1 GCA_021784615.1 Acidobacteriota bacterium
GTGATTTCAGCCGGAGCTTCGAGGCTGAGATCCATCCGCACGGCGCGGGCCTGTACAAGATAAGCCCGATGTGATCCCGAAACTCCGGCTACGCCTCGATGCGATAGCGCTCACCCGGCTCCGTGGAAAAAATCAGGATGCCGTTCTCGGCTTGCGCGGGAACGGCCCCGCCATCCCGCTGCCGCGTCACGCGCGGGCGCGCGGACTTCCAGGGGTTCGCCAGTCGAACGGTCTTCCCTTTCTCGCTCGTTAGCGACACCTGCGAGACCTTCCGCCCGTCGAACGCAGCGCTCACCAGAAACGCGCCGACGGCGCGCAAGTCCTTAAAGCGCGCGGGCCCCAAATTCCTGGTGTTGGGAAAGAGGCGAATCGTGCCCGTATAGCTCTGCATCAGGCATTCATTCAGCACCACGGGCAGAGAGAGGTTTTCCGTCCAAACGCCCATCCTCATCATGAAGTCAAAGTTGGTCGAGTCCTCGTACCTCCCGCCGGTTTGCCGTACGCGGTCGTTCGCCACGCCATCCGGCAGCAGGCAATAGCGCACCTGGCCTTTGAACCATTTGAGGTCCAGCGTGCCGAGCCGGGCTCGAACGAGCGGTTGAAAAACCAAATCGTTTCCTCCCTCCAGACGGACCACCTGAGCAGTGCGGCGCGCAATCCGAAGCTGATCTTCGCCCCGCCCAATGCCCACCTGCTCAGCCGGGAAAACCGGAGCCAGGGTCAGGGGAACGTTATAAACGTGCTCGGCGGGAGCATTCACTACGTCCAGCCAGACTTCTCCGTAAGGTCCGTTGACCTTGGGATAGGGTGCCAGGTTGTCCTTCACTTCTTTCCAGCGCGCGCGATTTGATTGATCCGTTCCCAGTACTTGGGAAGCTTCCACAACCCCGTCCAGCAGAAAAGCCATCAAGGAAAGGTCCAGGATGCAATCTTTGTTCAAACGAAAATCCACGGTGCAGCCCCAGTTCTCTGATGAGATGGTAGGAATGACGTGGTATTTCCCGTCGGTTCCTTTCTTGACGTAGGCGGAGACAAGCTCGGCTGCCGCCCGAAGAATCGGATACACTTTCCCGAGATAATCCACGTCTTGAGTGTAAAGGTACTGCCACCAGAGGCTCTGGACGGTCCACGGCGTCATGCTGACCTGGTAGCCCCAAGGCGGGACGGGATAAGGCACCATTTGGCTGGGAACCGGATAGGCAGAAACGGGAAAATAAGCGCCGGGAAGGCCGAACTTTTGCCGGGCATAACTTTCGCACATCGGGAGCAGGTTCTGGCAAAGCTCAACGTAAGGCAGGTGCTGCTCCACATGATTGCTGGAGAAGACTCCCCAAAACACCTGCTGGCAGTTGTAGTCCAGGTGATAGTCCCCGTGCCAGGCGGTGCCGATGCTTCCGGCGCTCCAATTGCCGAAAAGGCCGGGCGCCGTCTTGCGCTGGCGCAGGCAACAGGCCAGGAAGTATTGGTTGTGATACCAGATTTTCTCAAGCTCTTTGTCTTGGAATTCCACAGCGGAGCGCGACCAGAAGTTGCGCCACCGTGCTGCTGAATCGCGCTGAATTTGACTTACAGGCACGCTTGCCAGGCGTTCGACCTCTTTCTTCGCGGGGTTGAGGGTATCCAAATCATCCTGGCTATAGGCGTGGTTCTGGCTGATGATGATCCAGGGGTTCTTCTTGCCGGCCGCCGCCGCTTTCCGTTCTTTGCGTTGCAACAGGCGGTCGCGGGGAGTCGCCACCATAAGATCCATCCGGAACGGCTGGCTCCCCTGTGCCATCAGATAAACGCCGGGTGGCTTGCTGTATTGCGTGTAGCTGGTTTGCATTTCCAGCCCTGTTGCTCTCAGCCGTTGCTGGCTTTCCTCGAGCCCTTCGCTAGACCATCTTCCCGTCAACCGGCCGCAGAGGGAAAAATTCCGGTCCTTATCCGATTGGGGCGGGTCCGGAACCTCATCCGTCGGGCCGATCGCGGGGAAATGTTGGAAGCAGGAAAATTCCGCAGCGTCGCGTTCCGATCTCCCGTCGATGTGCGGCGCAGGGAGGGTTGCAAAGTGTTCCTCCGGCTGTCCAGCGCCAATCGGAGAACCGGCGCCCCGGTCAAGCTCCGGATAGTAACAGACGGAATAGAACGGCACGCGGCCATCTGCCGAAACGGAAACCAGACCGGTGGTCCAATCCACAAAAGCGCTCACCGTGACGGCACGCGGCTCTTTGCCGAACTCATGGATTGCGAGCTCAAGCGTGTAGAGTCCATTCGAAGGGTCGAGCGTCTGCTTGCCCGCGTGAACCCAGCGAGGGTCCCAATGGATCCAGACGGTTCCGCACGGCCAGGGCCGCGGCCAAGGCTTGCTGTATGAAGACGCCACTTTTTCCGTGTAGGCGCGAAAAAAATCGATATGGTATTCGAGATCAACCATGTCGGGCTTTCCCATCCGCTTGGCTTCATCGCCGGCGCGCTTCCAGAGCTTCAGCAATTCATCAAAGGTGAGAACGTAGCGGGCGATATCTTCGCTGACTCGGATATCCCAGCAATCGCTCTTGCCCACGTGAATCCCCAGCGCGTCAGGCCGCACTTCCGCGCAGACTCCCACATCCCCGTTCCCGAGAAGCATGCCCTCAAAAAAATTGGGCCCGGGAACGTCGCGGACCATCAAATGCCTCTGGGCAATCTCATCGGCGTGCAGTTCGCGGTCCTCTGCGGAAGCCAGAGCCGGTTTCGGCAGCCATCCGGCCATGCCGGCGATGGCCGAGGTCTCAATGAATTTTCGGCGTGTCGTCTTCACGGAATTCTCCTCTCCCGGTGGATTGCGATAAGCTCTCGAGTCCTACCGTCGCCAGCGTATAACGTAAACCAGGGATGCAAAAGGGATCGGGCAGCAAGCCCGTCATGCTTTGAGGACTCCTGACGGCCGCTTATAAGGAAGGCTCCGTCGCGCTTGCAGCAAAAACTCGGAAGCCTGCGCGAAGATGCCGGATCAAGCTACGATTCATTACTGATGCCCGCCGGATTCCTGGCATCCGGGAAAACTCGCGAAGACAACTTGGCCGGTCCAGCCGAGGTCTTTCATTCCCACTTCCGATGAGTAATAGGCGTCGGCAATCCAGCCCTTGAGATTCTCAAAATGGTCGCGCACGGTGGCCTGGCCCGTCGCCTGATCCCCCGCTTCGCCTTCGGAGGTTCCGGGGTTTTCAGTTGAAGCATCCGTAAGGATTTGGTTCTGTTCGTTTTCGGTAAGGTTTATGAACGGGCGTGAGAATTGCCGCAGGGCCTTCGTTTCAAAGGCGGCGAGCGCGTCGAAAAACTCCCGCTGAACTTCAAGAGAGTCCACGGAAACTAAAAGGTCCACAAAGCGGTTGACGTGGGCGTCACTCGATCCAGGAATGATTCGCTCTGCAAGGACCGTGAGCGTTTCGTTCTGATGCGGGTCAAGGAGCGCGGGGGTCCAATTTGCCGCCGCAGCTCTTCCATTCGTTTCCGCCATCGCGGCCGAGTCCGCAAGATGTCCGGCAACAGGATGCGCGGCGGCCGCAGCCGGCAGCGCCATTCCCGCTCCCGCGCCGAGCACGAGCCGGCGGACCATCTCGCGCCTGTCTATTTTGCCCGCCGGAACCTGGGAACCGTTCTCGGCTGCTAGATCAGAACTCGTTTTCATACCCCATCCGCCTTTGATGAATTCAAGTTTGCGCCCTTGAAAAACGCATTGAACATTCTTCCAGTCAAGCACCCGATGCTACCACTCTAGAGACCTCAGCACAACCCATCTTGATAAAGTTTCCAGCCGCGCAAGGATGGGCGCAAGGATGGGTTGACGTTTACATCGAGGGTTGTTAGCATCACTGCGATATTGCTGTCATACGAAGTCCGATTTCATGGTCTTTATTAAGGGAGGTTTGTAGTGGCCGACCAGTCCAAACAGGTTTTTGACGCGGTTGTGGTGGGTTCGGGAGCATCAGGAGGCTGGGCCTGCAAACGGCTTGCGGAAGCAGGTCTGAAGGTCGCGCTTGTCGACGCGGGCCGCCAGCAGTCGGACAACAACTTCACCGAGCACGTTCCGAAATTCAAACTGAAATACCGCGACATGGCCCCGGAAGTCATCCGCAAGACTCGCCCCGTGCAGAAAGACTGCTACGCCTGCATGGAATACAACTACAGCTGGTTCTGCAACGACCTCGACGAGCCTTACGCGACGGCCAAGGACATGCCCTTCAGTTGGCAGGGGCGCTTGCGCGTGACGGGCGGCCGGACAAACGTTTGGGGGCGGCAGTCTTACCGGCTGAGCGACCTGGATTTCAAGGGCGCTTCCCACGACGGCTACGGCCATGACTGGCCCCTCAGCTACAAAGACTTGGCGCCTTACTACGACATCGTTGAAGAGTATGTGGGTATTACGGGCATTCCCGAGGGCATCTACGAGCTTCCGGATGGAAGGTTCCAGCCGCCTATGGGCCTGACCTGCGCGGAACAATTGTTCCGAAAGAGCGTGAAAGAAAAAATAGGATGGACGGTAACGCTGGGCCGCTCCGCCAACATCACCCGGCCTACGAACGGCCGTGCGCCGTGTCATTATTGCGGCCCTTGCGAGCGCGGCTGCATTACGCATTCCTATTTCAATTCCTTTTTCACCACGGTCGCGGACGCCATGAAGTCGGGGAATTGCACCCATATTCCCAACGCCATGGTTTACAAAGTTCTGATGAACACGGACCGGAATAAGGCCAAGGGAGTGCTCTACATTGACCGGAACACCCGGGAGCCGAAGGAAGTGCGCGGACGAACCGTGATTTTGTGCGCCCAGTCCTCAGAATCCGTGCGAATCCTTTTCAACTCCGCCAACCGGCAGTACCCGAACGGCCTTGCGAACTCGAGCGGCGTGCTGGGCCATTATCTGATGGACCACATCATGGGAGGCGGCGCCCAAGGAGAGCTTCCGCAGCTGGGCGGACAGCCCAACATCAACGGGCCGCATCGCCCGGACGGCATCTATGTCATCCGCTTTCGCAACACGCACAACGGCCCGCGCGACAAAAACTTCCTTCGCGGTTACGGGTTTCAAGGGGGTGGGGGCGTCGGGTTCAATATGGACGCTCCCGGTTTTGGCGAAGCTTTCAAGAAGGCCGTGCACGAGCCGGTTGTGCATGTGGGCCTGGGAGGTTTCGGGGAATGCCTGGCGCGCTGGGAAAACTACGTGGAAATCGATCCCAATGTTGTGGATACTTACGGCATCCCCAGCCTTAAATTCCATATGAAGTACGGAGCAAACGAATTCGCCATGGTCAAAGATATGGCGGAGTCGGCCGGTGAAATGCTGGAGGCTGCAGGAGCCAAGAACATCCAAACTCACGCCAAACCTTCAACCCCGGGATGGGCCATCCATGAGGTTGGAACCGCCAGGATGGGAGATGACCCCAAAGGTTCCGTGCTCAACCAGTTCCAGCAAACTCACGACGTCAAGAACCTCTTTGTCATGGATGGAGCCGGGTTCACATCCACCGCTTGCCAGAACCCTACGCTAACAATCATGACTCTCTGCGTTCGGTCCTGCGACCACCTGATGCAGGAAATGAAAAGAGGAAACATCTAGCGAGCGGCGCAGGAACAGGCCCCGGGACACGGCTCGCCAGGGCTGCATTCTAAGTGAGATTAATACTTGCGGAGGACGCCGATTACGCGTCCCTGGATTCTCACATCTGCTGCTGGAAGAATAATGGGGTCCATCTGCGCGTTGGCGGGTTGCAGGCGGACCTGTTCCCTCCCTTCAAGAAAGAAGCGCTTTAACGTAGCGTCGCTCCCTCCAACCAGCGCTACGACAATCTCTCCATTTTGCGCTGTTTCAGCCGACTCCACTAAAATGTAGTCGCCGTCGCAGATGTGGTCTTCCACCATCGAATCGCCTTTGACGCACAGGACATAAATCCTGCCCTTGCCACTGGTAAAATCACCCAGCGAAAAACTTTCCGGCTGCGGGATGGCTTCGACCGGCTGGCCGGCGGCAATGCGCCCCAGCAAAGGGAATTCCAGGTGGACAAAGGATTGCGGCAAGCCGGAATCAGAGGACGCATGCGCCGGGTGCGGACCGCCGGCTGACGATCGTGTCGGCCGCAATCGAACCCGGCTCTTCTCAAACGGCACAGACCCAGGAACAGCAATGACCTCCACCGAGCGGCTTTGATTGTAGCGGCGCTGGATGAACCCTTTCCTCTCAAGAACCTGCAGGTGCTTGTGGACGGTGGCAAGCGATGAGAGCCGGAGGCCTTTCGCCATCTCCTCAAAGCTCGGGGAGTATCCGTTGCGGTTGATAAAATGGATCAGGAAATCCAGAACCTCTTTTTGGCGTCGTGTCAGCGCCATGGTTCGCCTCCCGCTGCTAGTTCATTACACCTTCCAGGCTATTCTGGAAGTATTGCCCCATTATAGGCGAATAAAAAGCGAATTGACAAGTAAAAACCTTTACAGCCTTGGGCCAGTCGCTTGCCGATTGAGATCCGCTAGAATATAAGGTCTGGAACAGCCTTGTTTCCGAAAACGGCATCCGTCAGCCGAGTTTAAGAAAGCCTTCATCTTTAAGAGAAATGGCTGCCATCTGTCAAATCGCCAGGGCAAGAATCAAAGCCGCATGTATACTACAGTTTCGATGTTCAAAACAGAGCAGGAATTCGTCCGGTGGCTTCAAGCACTCGCTTCCCAAAAGTCTCCACGCCTCAGGCTGGGAATCGGCGATGACGCGGCGCTGGTGGCGGCGGGCCGCAATCGCGATTTCATCCTGACGACGGACCTTTCGATTGAAGGAGTTCATTTCAACCGTCGCCTGCACCCGGCTCGGGCTGTCGGACATCGGGCGCTTGCCCGCTCCTTGAGCGACATTGCGGCCATGGGCGGGGTCCCGCGTTTCGCACTGCTTTCCATCGCTTTCACTCGGGCGACCACGCGCGAATGGGTTGAGGAGTTTTTCGAGGGGCTTTTTCTGCTGGCTCGCCGTTTCCATGTTGAGGTGATCGGCGGAGACACGGCGGTGGTGCGGCGCGCGGGCATGATTGACGTGATGGTGGTTGGAGAAGTTCCGCGCGGCAAAGCTCTGCGGCGGTCAGGAGCCCGGCCAGGCGATCAAATCTTTGTCAGCGGGCGGCTGGGACGTTCGGCGCTGGGCTTGGCGATTCTGAAATCGCGCGCTAGAGGCAAAGACCGGGCGAACGGGTTTGCGGCATCACTCAAAGCGCATCTTTATCCTGAGCCGCGTATCGGGCTGGGAAATTTCCTCCAGCGCACTCGCCTGGCATCCGCGCTAATGGACATCAGCGACGGGCTCTCAACGGACCTTGCGCGGCTTTGCGAGGCGAGCGGCGTGGGAGCGGAGATCCAGGCCGAACAAATTCCGGGGCCGGGGAAACTAAATCCCGCAAAATCTCTCAAACTTGCCCTCGATGGCGGTGAGGACTATGAATTGCTTTTTACCGTCCCGTCAAAGAAAGCATCTCAACTGCCCGAAAAGTTTCAAGGTATTGCGCTCCATTGCATCGGCCGGATCAAGCGGTCTCGAGACCTCCTTCTGGTTCGCCTGGACGGCTCCGGCACGCCTCTCGCCGCGGCAGGCTACGACCATTTCTCAAAATGACTGGGAAGCGGGCGGGTGCCTCTGCATGTCACGCGCGGAGCCTGCGCTCTAGTTCTTCCTCGCGGCGGGTTGGATTTTGAGCGTGCCTGGACCAGGCGCCGCGGGATGAGCCAGTGGCGCGGCCTTGGCATTGGCAACCGGAGGCGCGCCGGGGGCAGTCCCGGCGGGCAAGGCGACCGGTTCCGAACCGCCGGGCAGGAACTCTGAGGGGCCTGCGCTGGCAAGAATTTCTTTCACCTGGTTAGGATCCGTCAAAAGTGGAGAATCCGGGAAATGCTGGACGGGCTTGCCCGCGAGAACATGACCCATGAAATCCGCCCAGATGGGCAGCGCCACGTGTGAGCCTTCCTCTCCCTTGCCCAGCGGACGGTGGTCGTCAAAGCCCACCCACACCCCGCAAGTGACCGAAGGAGAAAAGCCGATAAACCAGGCGTCGGTAAAGTCATTGGTCGTCCCGGTCTTGCCGGCCAGGGAATACTTCTCCGCCATTGCTTTTTCCCGGACCGCCGTGCCGGAGTTGAAGACTTCCCGGAGCATGGAAATCTCAAGGCGCGCGATGCCGGCGGGCAGAACGTCGGTGACTTGAGGCGGGAACTCGTCGATCACGCGTCCGTTATAGTCCGTAACGCGCGAGATTTCCCGCGGCTCGATGTGCACCCCGTCGTCGGGAAAGGTGGTAAAAGCCGACGTGTGCTCAAACAGCGTCAAGTCGGAAGCTCCAAGCGCCAGGGGAAGGTTGGGAACCAGGCGCGAGGTGATCCCAAACCGGCGGCACAGCTTGATGACGTTGTCGATGCCGACCTTGGCCAGCAGCTTGACGGCGGGCACGTTTCGCGATTCCGCAAAGGCGCGCAGCAGCGTAATCCTGCCCTCGAATTTATCGTCGTAGTTGTGCGGCGCCCACACGCCGGATGAGGAGGGAAAGCTGACCGGGGTGTCGAGGATGGTGTCGAACGGAGTCATCCCGTCCAGAAGCGCCTGCGCGTAGACGTAAACTTTGAAGGATGAGCCGACCTGCCGGTAGGCCTGAACGGCGCGGTTGAACTTGCTGATATCGTAATTGTAGCCGCCCACCATCGCCTTGATTTCACCCGTCGCATTGTCAATCGCCAGAAGCGCTCCCTGCACGGTGGGCGTTTGGTCCAAGGTCGCCTGGGCGGTTGACCCTTTAAGGCTCTTGATCAGGAAAAGGTCAACGTCGCCCGGACTGAACATCGCTTGGGGAGACTGCCTGCCGGTCCAGGCAAAGTCAGCGGGCTTGACCTGGGCGGTGACGCCGCCGAATCGCACCACCGCGTAGTCCTGCCGGACGTCCATGACGATCCCGTGCACGCGGTCACCGGGTTTCAAAGCTTCGCACCAGTCCGGGTCCTGGTAGGTTTTCAAGGTAGCGATCTGGCCATCGGGAAGCTTTACGGGGTTCTTCAGGATATTTTTTTTCGGGCCGCGCCATCCGCGCCGCTTGTCATCTTCCCGCAGTCCCTGGCGAAGTGCTTCCTGCGCCGCTCTCTGCATGTGGACGTTCAACGTGGTGTAAACGCGAAGGCCTTTTTGCTGCACCGTCTCAAGCCCGTATTTCCCCTCCAGAAACTGCCGGATGTCCTCAACAAAATACGGCGCAAGGTCGTTGCTCCAGGTTTTGACGTCCAGGCCGATCGGCGTTGCCTTGGCGGCGCGATATTCATCCCGATTGATCTTGTGATTGTCGAGCATCGCCCTCAAAACTTCATTCCGGCGCGCCAGTGCGTGCCCGGGGTAAAGAATCGGCGAGTAGTAAGTTGGAGCGCGGGGCATTCCGGCCAGAAGCGCAGCTTCAGGAAGCGTCAGTTGCTCCAGATGCTTTCCATAATAAAACTCCGAAGCGGCCCCGAAGCCATAGTTTCCAAAGCCCATCGGAACCTGGTTCGAATACATAGTGAAGATCTGCGGCTTGGTGAAGTGGCGCTCGATTTGAATGGCCAGCAGCGCTTCCTGAATTTTGCGGCGGAAGCTCTTTTCGGGCGTCAGAAAGAGCATGCGGCTCAATTGCTGGGTAAGCGTGCTCGCTCCCTGCGCCTTGCGCCATTCCAGAATGTCAACGGCCGCAGCCTTCACGATCCTCAGGATGTCGATTCCCCAGTGGCTTTCAAAATGGCGGTCTTCAATGGAAATCACTGCATTGCGCAGCACGGGCGGGATTTGGTTATACGTGACCATCACCCGATGTTCGAGAGCGAAGCTCGCAATCGGGCTGCCGTCGTCGGCATAGAGCTCCGTCATCACGTCCGGCTGGTAGTCTTCCAGCCGGCGCACCTGGGGCAGGTCGGACGAATAGATGAAGACGTATCCGCACAGAATGCCCGCTCCGGCGGAAAGAAGCAGAAGGATGATAAAGACAAGTTGGCCGAAAAGTTTCCGGTTGCCCGGCGCGACAAGTGGTCTTTTCGTTTGGGGAGACTTCGCGGCCCGGCGTTGCGGAACATCCATCGTGTTCTTTCCTCTCGTCCAATTCTAGGGCCATGCGCTGAAAACAGTCAAACAAACCGGCGCGGCGTACCAGCGGGTAGCGAAGAGGCGCGCGTTTTTTGCGTTCCTATGCGGCCCTTCTCTTAACGCCTCTTATGATCAATCGCGGTTGGTAGCGCGTCTTCATATCCGCGGCTTTTCGCAGGAATATCAAAAAACGCCCAAGACCGCAGGAACGGCGGTGCGCGCTACGAGTTCTGCGCCGGTCCTCGATCTACGTACCACCGGCCGGAGCCTTTCATTTTAGGCTCTGCTACTTTTGTGATAGTACTCATGCCCGTAATGAAGAACAAAAAGCCAAAATCTCCTAAGCCTAGGTTTGGGATTGGTGAGTGGTATGGAATACCCCTTACAGCTTTGACCTCGGATGAACGCCGAAGGTTCGCAGAAATCCAATTTCTTCCAAAGTCCAAAAGGCCAGCGCCCCGGTGTCCGTTTCAGAAGAAGGCAGAATGTAACAAGCCTGGCGGGGTTTGTTCACTCCGGTTATATGACACGTCCCCCGTAACTGGCGAGGTGGGACCTGCCGACGGCGAATCAGGCCAGTTACGCACAGTATGCCCTGCGCGTTTTGAAGAAGACCATCTGATCTACCGGTGGGTTGCAGAGTCCATTCTTGGCTCCAGCAATCCAATTGTGCTTGGCGAGATCGGGTTTCTGGAGTCTCCTCCCTCTCCAGAAATCGAGACGGTCCCGTCTGACGTCGGGAGAATTGATAGGGTTCTCATCCTGCCTAAAGCGAAGCCGCTTTCATGGTGCGCATTAGAAGTTCAGGCAGTCTACTTCCAGGGCCGTGCTATGAGGAATGACTTTAGCACTATACGTAACAATCCCGCGGACGGTTTGCCGTTTCCCAGTGTTGTACGACGACCCGACTATCGGAGCAGTGGACCGAAGCGACTGATGCCCCAGCTACAAATCAAAGTCCCATCTCTCAGGAGGTGGGGCAAAAAGATGGCGGTTGTTGTGGATCGGAGTTTTTTTCTTGCGATGGGAAGAATGCGGACCGTGCCGCACATTTCTAATTGCGATGTAGCATGGTTCGTCTTAAGGTATGAACAGTCCCATAATGGGCGCTTCTGTTTGGTGCGAGACGGCGTTCATTTTACGACGCTAGAGGACTCAGTGGAGGCCCTGACGGCTGGCGTCCCCGTGAGCCTGGAGGTGTTCGAAGAGCGGATCCTCGCGAAGCTGGGGCGGCTTTCTGGCCCAACCCAGGTCACGTCCTATTAGCAGCTCATTCATAATTTCGTGATGCGTGTTCTTCATGGGAACTGAATGCATGTCAAATCCGAACCGCGTGGCCAGCGCACGGATTGGAGCGGCGTCGTCGTAGGTCATTAGGAAAGCTCCTCTCAACCTGGAGACCTCGTTGAATAACCCTTCGTGATCCACCTGCGAGTGAACGTATAACCTACGTCCAGCGACGGTGTAGGGAGGATCGATAAAAAAGGCCATTTCTTTTTGCCGCGCGTTGTCATGGATGAATTGAATCCCGTCCCCTTGCTCAAACCGAATCCGGTGCTTGTTTTCAAAGATTGCCAGTATGCGCCGAGCCAATGTTTCCGGGTACCAACGGGAGGAGAGACCGCGTCCGTTTTCACCTTGCTTCATTAGGCTTGCACCGGGTGCCAAAATGCCACCCCTCTGGACGCGGTTGCGAACAATCGTTTGGAACGCCCGTTCGAACTGATTCCTGGGGGCGGTATGAAGACAAGCGCGCACAGACTCTTCGGACAATTTGAATGATACGATCTTGGAGGCAAGCCGCTCGCCTTGGATACTTAGTATCGTCTTCCATACAGAGGCGACGTCGCGGTCGATCTCCACGAGGGTAAGCTTTTCAGCCATCCCGTCAAACAACGCCGAGAGCCCAACAATTCCTCCGCCCGCGAAAGGCTCTGCAAACTCGAACGAACGGCGCCGGAGACTCCGCAGCCACTGCCTGACGTACGGAACCAGCCAAGTCTTACCGCCCGGGTAACGGAACGGACTACGGTGGTGGACGGAAGCGACGTTAATGACCAGTGGAGACATTGTGTCCAATGATACTCAGACCATAAAGAATCGGCAAGACTTTCGTCTTTCTTGACAACGTGGAACCGCCGTTTTTGCGGTCAGCGGTAGCCGCTTTGACGCAGCCGGCAACATTATAGACGCGATTCCGCCGGGATATAATCTTTCAGGGGGGCGGAGGGCGTCTTCCACGGGCTCCTAAGCGCCGAACACGGCATGGCCACTATAATGACGAAGATGAAAAAACTGCCGAACGGGGCGACGGAGATTCCAAAAGAAGAATCTGCCTCTCGTTTATCTTCTCTCCCGGCAACACGGCGGCTTTGGCAGGCGGCGCCGGATGAAGAGGTTGCGTTGCTGGAAGAGAACGAATTTTGTTTTAAGACCGTGAAAGCAGAAAAAAAGAATTCTTTTTTTAAAAAACGAAGCCAGTGTCATGCCTCAGAAATGCGTTGATAAAATCTGCGTGTGTCGCTGTCATTCCGAGGGCCGAGGTTTCGATCGGCCCGAGGAATCTGCTTTGTTTTCAATCCCTCATCAAAAGCAGATTCCTCGCTGCGCTCGGAATGACATTTAGACTTATGCAGCGAATTAATGAGCCAGCACAACCGCAAACCGAGACCC
>JAJYHU010000024.1 GCA_021784615.1 Acidobacteriota bacterium
CTTCCCGCGGGGTTCCTCGAATAACTTCCGCCCCGAAGCGCGCGATGTCATAACGGCTGGTGATACTGGTGGCCATCTCCACAAAACAGCAGGAAAGTCCGAAGGCGAACGGCCAAATCGAATTTTTCCGCCCCCAAGCGACAAGGTCCTGAAGGCGCGACAGGATCACGTTCTTCCGGATCTGCTCGTCAAAAGGGGTAGGCGCCGCATCCACGAGCGGCATGCCCAGTTGCGGCTTGGTAAGAGACCACTTCATATTTCCTGCTCCCAATGCGTCCGCAAACTAAGACCTCTCTCCCCGTTGTTTGGGGCTCCAATCGAGAGCCCCCAAGCGCCAGAGATACACCAGCGTCGCCACTAAAATTGCGGTGAAAATCAGAATCTCAATGTAACCGGCCCAGCCGACTTCCCGGACGGCGACAGCCCAGGAAAAAATGAAGACTGCTTCCAGATCGAAAATGACAAAAAACATCGCGGTCAGATAGAACTTGACGGAGAAACGGACGTTCGCCGACCCCTCAGAAACAATACCGCTTTCATAGGGAGACCCCGTGGCATGTTCATTGTGCCGCTGACCCAAAACATGGGATAAAAGGAGCATCCCCACGGGGATGATCAGGACAATGACAAAAAATACGACGAACGGCCAAAGAACCATTGCCAGTCAACTTTCTGTATTCATTAGCTACCGTATCGGAAATTCAAGCACGCGGGAGGTGCAGACTCTTTCAGCAAGTGACGTGGCGTTGAACCACGACCAGTTGAAAGGACCGGAAGCTTAAGTCTTCAGAGCCTCGATGTTGTCTTTCCTTAACATACGCGCTTGCCCGGCACCGTTATCTGAAACTCCACATTCGATCCCGGCCGGCCTCGAACACTTCTTATGATGGCCCGGATAACCCTAATACAAATAATTAAACCGGCGATTATATCACAATCCTTGCTTAACGGTATACTTATGATTAAACCGAAAATTAAATCCTGAGGAAAATGCGCCGTCCAGCCCCGCTTGGGGCCTCAGACTTCGCGCCGGAGAACGTTCTTCTGTCCGCATCACGTATTCGTTCGCGCCCAGGGAAGGCACTCACATCTCGAGGACTTGTTTAACGGCATTCCTCGCCGTGCGGATGCAATCCGATAAACCAATTCCAGAATAGGCGTTGCCGGCCGGGAACAATCTTGGGAATCCTCCCAACTGGCCCATAATTCGGTCGACTCTATCTTGATGTCCGACAGTGTATTGGGCCATGGCGGAAGGCCACCGCGAAATCCGCCAGAACAAAGGTTCATCATGCAAAATCAAAATGGAGCAAAGTTCCCGCCACACGCTCTTGAGAATTTCCTCGTCAGAATGCTGAAGCACTTCGGGATCGCGCGCCCCCCCAAGAAAGCAGCGGAGCATGGCTTTGCCCTCCGGAACCCGGTCGCGAAATTTCCTGTGCACGAAGGTGCAGGCAAGCAGTTGCCGATTCTCTTTCTTGGGAACCAGAAAACCAAATCCCGGCGGCAATTCCGCTACGCCTGGGTCAAAGCCCAGAGTGACGGTCACGGCGGAACTGTAAGGGATGGCGTCGAAAGATTTCGCAAGCCCCGGATGGAGGGTCGGCAAGAATTTGGCGCATTCATGAGCCGGCAGGGCAAGCACAACGGCATCAACGTCGTAGTTTACGCTCCCCTCGCAACTAATCCGGTAAGGCCCTCTCCAGTTGGAGCTTACCCGTTCGATTCCGATGACCCGCCGGCCAAGATGCACACGGGCGGGGTCCAGCCGCCCCTCGATCGCCGTGATCAGCTGGCCGAGCCCGCCCTTCAGGGTCATAAAGAGCGACTTGATCTCCGGCTTGGCGGGAGCCTTTGAACCTTTTGAAACCCGGCTCCGCGTCCGGCCGGCGCCGATGCCGGCTCGAACAAGACTGCCATAGACCCGTTCCATTTCCACAAATCTTGGAAGAACCGAAGTCACGCTCAGGGACGCTGAATCCCCGCCGTAGACGCCCGCAAGCAGAGGTTCGACGATGTTGTCGAGCATCGCGCTTCCGAAATGCCGGCGCACGAAACTTGCTACTGACTCGTCAGCCTTTCCGGGCGCTCTGGGTTTAGAGAACCACTCGGCAAGGATCCCGACTTTGCTTCCGAACGGAAGCAGCGCCGAATTCATAAGAGGCCACATGTGTGTTGGGACCAACATCATGAGGCCATTCGGCAACGGCTCCAACTTGCCCTTGTGAAGAATGTAAGTTCTCCGGCCGGTATCGTTTGAGCCCATCAGCGAATCGCCCAAACCAAGCTCCCGGCACAGTTCCGCCGCTTCCGGCTTTTCGGAGATGAAACTGTCTGGGCCTCCCTCGACGATAAATCCGTCAACATGCTCAGTCTGGATAACGCCGCCCAGCCGCTGGCTGCCCTCAATCAGGAACTCTTCGATAGGAGCGCCCGCTTCCCGCGCCCGGGCAAGCGCATACGCGGCCGTAAGGCCCGAAATCCCGCCACCCAATATCGCGACTCGGCGTATCGAAAGCGAGTAGCTCACTGAGACCTTCCAACCGGGAGAGATGCGCCGGCCCGGCTTGACACAATCGAGGCCAGAGCCTGCGTAAGAAGAGGACTATCGTTGAGCGACTCTGACCGGGAGACAGAAACGCCCTTTTTCATTCCGTACTCCCGAAAAACGAGGTCAATATCATAAAGCACTTCCACATGGTCTGAGACAAAGCCGACAGGCACCAGCAGAACGTGGCCGCACCCTCGCGCTGCGATGGCGTCAATGCGCGATTCGACGGTGGGGCCGATCCAGGGATCGGGCGTCATCCCCTGGCTCTGAAAAGCCACTTCGTAATCGGTCAAGCCCATCGATTCGGCGACCAAGCGGGCGGTCTCTTTCACCTGGCGCTCGTACGAATCGCCCTCATCGATGGTCTTTTGAGGAACACTGTGTGCCGTGAAAACAACGGGAACAGCGGCGCCAGCTTCAGCTTCAATTCGGGCCAGGGCTGCGGCGGCTTTTTCGCGGAAGGCGGCGATCAGGCCGGGATGATCGTACCAGCTCTCGACAAAATCCACGTTGAGCGCGGGCGCGACCTTTTCCACCGCCTTCGACAAGTAAGTTTTGTAAAGGCCAATGCTGGTGCGGGAATTCTGGGGTGCCAGGCACAGTGCCACGACACGCGGCACTTGAAGCTTACTCAAGCCGCGGACAGCTTCTTCGATGTAAGGCTTCCAGTTTCGCATCCCGATCGAGACGGGGCGGTCCAGAACTTTGGCCAACGCCTCGCCCTGACGTGTCGTGATTTCGAGAAGCGGCGAGCCGCCTCCGATCAAGGCGTAGCGGTTAATGATCTCCTCCACGGCGCGTGCCGGCAACGGACGTCCGCCGCGCACGTTCATCAGAAACTCAGGAATGTCTCCCAGCCGGTCCGGAGCGCCATGCGCCAGCAAGAGGACCCCCCAGTCCGAACGATTTGCTGGTGTTTGACTTTCTGTTGTCACTGTGTCCCGATTCTGCCGCTGCCCCAAAACCTGGGCGCCGCCGTCCCTTTACCGTTAATGCGCGCTCATCTCATGCACCATTTTAACCAAGGCAATTGCGTTTTCCTCTGGAGCGTCCGGCAGGATGCCATGGCCCAAATTGAAAATGTGGCCTGGCCGGCCGGCCGCCTGATCCAAAATTCTCTGGACGCGTTGCCGAATGAACGGCAAGTCCGCGGAGAGCACCATGGGATCCAGATTCCCCTGCACGCCCACGTGGTCTCCCAGCCGGTCCCAGGCCCGGCCCAACTCGACGTGAAAGTCGAGACCGATGATGTCGCCTCCGGCGTCGCGCATGTCCTCCAGGAACATCCCCGTCCCTGTTCCAAAGTGGACGACGGGCGTGCCCGGCGTTATGCCCTGGATAAGAAGGCGGGTATAAGGCAAAACGAATCTGCGGTAATCTTCCGGGCCCAGGCACCCAACCCAGGTGTCAAAAATCTGCACCGCCTGAACCCCCGCGGCGATTTGGGCGTTGACGTACTTGGCAAGCTCGCGGGCTAGGCGCTCCATCAGCGCCGCCCAGGCCTTCTCGTCCCGGTACATCAGGGTCTTGGTGTACCGGAAAGTCTTGGAGGCTCCGCCCTCGATCATGTAGGAAGCCACCGTAAAGGGCGCGCCGGCAAAGCCGATCAGCGGCATTCCGCCGGGCAGCGCGGCGCGCGTCCGCCGGATAGCCTCATAGAGATAGCCGAGCGACTGGTCAGGTTCAATTTCCCGCAGTAAATCAACGTCTCCTGGCTTGCGAAGCGCCGGCCTGACGACGGGACCTTCGCCCTGGTCGTAGGTGAGCCCAAGGCCGAGAGGTTCGAGAATCAAAAGCAGATCCGCAAAGATGATCGCCGCGTCCACTCCCAGCTTGAGAGCCGCCGTCACCGTCACTTCGGCAACCAGGTCCGGATTTTTGCAGAGTTCCAGAAAAGGAACACGCGCCCGCAGCTCGCGGTATTCCTTCATGTAGCGGCCGGCCTGGCGCATCAGCCAAATGGGCGTCGCGTCCGTGGGCTCGCGGCGGCAGGCCTTCATAAAGCGTGAATTCTTCCATACTTGTTCGGCGGATTCGGAACCCTGTCGAGAGACGGGTTCTAGAACCGCCGCCCGGCCCACAGAGTCCAAGCTGGCAGATCCCGCACTTCCGAAGTCTTTCCGGCTGAGCAGTTCGCCAGCCTTCCGTGCGGCCTCAAGCACCAGCGCCCCCATTTTGGGAGGAACAGACTCCACGTCAACGGAAATGCCATGGGCGAGAAGCGCCTCCGTGCAAGCGGGCCCTATGGAACAGACAACCGAGCGGTGAAACGCTTCCATCAACGCGTCTTTGACGCCGTCTTCAGCGGCAACGCGGAGCACGTGGTTCAACTGAGCCCTGTTGGTGAACAGCGCAACCCGGGCGCGCGCCTGGACAATGGCGCGGATGGTTTCCCGCAACGGGCCGAGATCTTCCGGAAGCGCCCAGCGGTACACGGGCACGCGCAAAACTTCCGCGCCGCGCGACGCCAACTCTTCGAGGAAAGCCTCATTGGGTACGCCGTATTCTTGAACGGCCACCGTGCTGCCGCGCAAGGTGAAACTGCGCTGGTTCTCTTCGATCTCCTGAAGAATTTCCCGCCACGTGTTGGGTTCCGGAACAAGGATCGTCACCGGCACCCCGTAATCTCGCAAAGCCAGCGCAGTCTTCGGCCCGCGAGCCACAATCGTCGCCATCGAGAGCCCGTGAACAATCTCTTCCTGCGCGTAGCGCGATTTGAGCGCCTCCATCAGCGCCCGCGTGCCGACCCCGGTCATCAGGATGACGCCCTGGATTTTTCCGGCAAAAAGCCTGTCTGCAAACTCGAAGGCCGCCGGATTATCCTCCAGCGGAATCTCCCGCATGCTGGGCCCCACGCGCGGCACACCCCCGTAATTGGAGATCAGCTTGGCAATCTCCGCAGCTCTTCGGCTCTCAAAAGCTGCGACTTCCATGCCCTCAAAACCCGGTTTCTTGGGTGCCTTCGCCATGGTAATGACTTTCAAACGCTCAACGCTCTTGAATTCGAACTCGTATCAGTCTAGCGAGTTTTTCCAACGCGCGCTAGAATCCTTGCCATCCCCTCCTCAAGAATCTCCTCGCCGGTTAAAAGGCTGATCACCAGGTAGCCGTCCTCCGGGAAGTCGTAAAAATGACCGGGATGGACCAGCACGCCTTCGTTTGCGAGGAGATCAACCGCCCAGTCCTCATCGCTGGCCGTCGCCGGAACTTTCAGTATCGCATACCAGCCCCCTTCAGTTTCAAGGCGGCTGAGGTTCGGACACGAACGGACGGCCTGATCAACCCGCCCCAGATTTCGCCGCAGGCGTTCCATGATTTTCGGTTGAGCGGCCTTGCTTCGCTCGAGAAGTTTCGGGAGCGCATGGGCCAGCGGCGCGCTTACGGAGAGGTAGGTGTCGGCGATAACTTCCAGACGTCCCAACGCGACGCCCAAAAGCTTAGGGGGCCCATTCACGACCAGCCAGCCAAGCTTCATCTGGGGCAACGCTGAAATTTTCGATAGCCCGCTCAGCGTCAAAGTCAAAACGTCAGCAACAGCCGCATGAGAGGACACCTGCCGGCCTCCGGGCTCGAAGGCATAATCCGCAAAGACTTCATCCGCAATCAAAGCGGCTTGGTTCTGCTGACAACACGCAACCATAAAGGCGAGTTCGCTTGATGCGATATACGATCCCGTCGGATTGTTAGGATGGACTACAACAATTGCCTTTGCGCCGGAACCCAGGAACTTTTCCGCGATCTCCGGGTCGATAGACCACTTGCGATCGTATTGAAGCGGGTAGGAAACCACTTCCAGGTCGTTCAGTCCGGCCAGGAAGTCAAAAAGCGGGTAGCTGGGCTGCGGAAGGAGGACTTTATCGCCCGGATCCAGGAGCAGCCGAAAGGCGTACGAGTAAGCTTCACTGGTGCTGGTGGTCAGGAAAATCTGTTCCGGGTTTACCGAGGTCCCGCGCTCGGCGTAATAACCGCACACGGCCTCGCGCGCCCGGAGGAGCCCGCGAGGGTCAGGCTCATAGACGAGAGAGCGCGGATCATCGAATGCCTGGAGAATTTCTTTCCCGGCTTCGAATCCGCAGCGCGTAGGGTTGGACTCGGTAAGGTCGAGGACAGCGAGGCCCTGCCTTCGGCGTTCTTCGATTTGCTGGCTGAGGCGGTTGGGAGCGAGAAGCCAGTCCGTGCGTGCTGCAAACATAGGTCCTTTGCCATGTGCTCAACCGGCCTGAAGCAACCACCGGTTCGCTGTGCTGCCGAGCCCGCTCGAGACCGCGCCCCCTCCCGGCACATCGTAATTCGCAAGGCCGCATCGGGCCCTGCACCATCCGTTCCCCGGCTGAGTTCAGTTCGAAAAGGCGCCGGGTTAGCTTGTCTCCTTGATGACCTTGAACAGACCCATCAGAGACTCCCGGGTACTCTCCACTTTGTTCCCATCCGGACGCCGGTAATGCGTTTCCAAAGACATATCACCTTCGTAGTGGTCGCGGCGGAGCGCTTCGAATTGTCCCTTCCAATCGACAAACCCGCCTCCGACGGGCGCCCACACCAGTTTCCCGGTCTTGGGGTCTCGCTTGACGTCCTTAATGTGCATGTGCGCAAAAAGGCCGCGCACGTGATTGTATCCGTCGGGGTAGGGGACTTCATTGAGCATTGCGGCATTGCCAGGATCCCAGTTCCCGCGAAGGTGAGGCGAATTGACGTCACGCAGAATTCGTCCCAGCTCTTCGCCGGTTCCGACATTGCAGTCGGGCTCGTTTTCGAGAACGAGGAGAATCCCGTTCTCGCCCGCCAGCTTGGCGGCCTTGGCCAGCCGGTCGCGGACATACGGATAGGCCTTCGCGGGTTCCTTCACACGCCAGTAGCTGAAAACGCGTACCTTGTGACTTCCTAAAAAATGCGCCAGCTTGAAGGACTCCAGCAAAAGGCGTTCAGTGTCTTCGTCCGTAAATTTCGCCTTAAAGGAGGAGCGCTCCTCCTTGTAGACAGGCATTTCAGGCAGGTTGTATTTATAAATGGGCGATCCGATATCGGTCACTGTCACGCGATGTTCCTGGAGGAGCCTTTTGGCTCGGTCGAGCTGTGGCTGAGAAAGGTTCATGATGTTCTTCTGCCACAGATCGCGCAGCTCACCGTAATGCAAAGAATAGTGAGTGATGAAATCCAAGGCCTGCTCGAAATTCTCGGTAATTTCATCCGTAATGATTCCCAATTTCCACCCCATAGCCCCTCCGGATTCCGCAGCCTTTAGCGAAGCCAGGCCGGGCCACGCCAGAAGCGCAGAACCGAGAAAAGTCCGTCGTGTCAATCGGGTCGCCATAAATCATCCTTTCACTTTTTGATTGCCGCGCCTTGGCACGATAGTGCCATCATACCCAAAAATTCCCCGCAGGGTTCAGCAAATTGATTCCCGGGTGGTGGTACAGTTTGAAAATTTAGGTGCAAAGTTTTGGAGCGCGAATTGCGATGTAAAGACATGCCATAGGGAATCTCGATACGCTTCTTTTGGGAGGCCAAAACATGCGGCATTCCCAAAGGAGCTTTCACGATGAACATAGACAATATGATGGTGACGTGCGAAGTCTGCAGGACCAAGTTCGAGGTCAGGTACGAAGTCGGCAGGCCCCCGTCTGTTGGACCCTACCTTCATGACGAGACGGTGGACTGCCCGAAACCTGGGTGTGGGGGTAGGCTACGCCTCGGAGACCTGCCAGGGAAGATCGTTTCGGTCTGCCCTATGCACATCGAAGACAAGTAACTGGCGGTGCGAACTCTGCTAGCCGGTAGCCACGGACAGCGCTTTCCTGTCCGTGGGCCTTTCAACGCGGGACAAACCCACGGTCAATCAAAAGGCGGATTGACCGTGGCTACCAGCTCCGGCGCCGCCGGCCCGCCCGTGGGTGACGCATCTAATTCCTCTTTTGCCCTCGTAAGGGATTAAAATGGCTGTTTGCCATTTTCGGGAAGCAATGTTCTGATTGCACTTACGGAATAATCGTCATGTGGAGGAGCTTTTGATGCGTTTTTTGCGCGCCATCATTGCCGTAATCATCCTCGGATTCGCTGCGGTATGCCTCGGCCAGCAAATGCCCGAGGGCCGCTTGATGCGTTTTCCCGACATCCATAAAGATAAGATGGTTTTCAGCTATGCGGGCGATTTGTGGCTTGGCTCGGCTTCCGGAGGAATCGCCCGAAGAATCACCACCAGTCCGGGGCTTGAGCTCTTTCCCAAGTTTTCCCCCGATGGCAAGTGGATCGCTTTTACCGCGCAATATGACGGCAACTTCAACGTCTACGTCATCCCAAGCGAGGGCGGCGAGCCTCGCCAACTGACCTTTCTGCCTGACGTGGGACAAGTTCCTGAACGCATGGGACCGAATAACGAAGTCATCACCTGGTTTCCGGACAGCAAGCGGATTCTGTTTCTTTCCCGCCGTTCGACCTTCAACACCTGGTTCGGGCAGCTCTACAGCGTCAGCATCGACGGCGGACTTCCCGAGCAATTTCCCGTGGCCAAGGGCGGCCTGACTTCTTTTTCACCCGACGGCGCCAAAATCGCGTACAACCGCATCTTCCGAAACTTCCGCACCTGGAAGCGCTACACGGGCGGGCTGGCGCAAGACATCTGGGTCTACGACCTCAAGGCCAACACCATCGAGCAGCTCACGCATTACCCCGGCACAGATACCTTCCCCATGTGGCACGGGGATACGATCTATTTCACCTCCGACCGCGGCCCCGACAAGCGCTTGAATCTTTACAGCTACGATTTGCGCTCCAAGAAGATCCAGCAGCTCACGCATTTCACCGAATTCGACGTCAACTGGCCAAGCCTCGGCCCGGACTCGATCATTTTTGAGAATGGCGGCTACCTTTATCGTTTCGACCTGAAAACCCAAAAAGCTAAAAAGCTCACGGTCTATCTGCCCGGCGACCGCGACCAGTTGCGGAAGCACTGGGTGAATACAAGCAAGCTGATTACCAGCTTCGATCTTGCCCCGGACGCCAAACGCGCTGTTTTCACGGCGCGCGGGGACATTTTCACCGTGCCTGCCAAGAAGGGCAGCATCCGTGACTTGACCCAAACCTCCGGCGTTTACGAAAGATACGCCACCTGGTCGCCCGACGGACGGTGGGTCGCTTACGTTTCCGACCGCACGGGCGAAAACCAGCTCTATATCCGCCCGCAGGGCGAAACGGGCAAAGGAATCCAGATCACCGCCAACAACAAAGTTTTCCTTCTGCCGCCCGTCTGGTCTCCGGACAGCAAGGAGCTGCTTTACGCGGATAAATCGTTGCGCCTTTTTTACGTGGACATCGAGGCCAAGAAACCCGTACTGATCGACCAGGGCAAGTACTCGGATCTCACGGACTATCAGTGGTCGCCTGACAGCCAGTGGGTCGTATACGCAAAAACAGCCGACAACCTCAACGGCGCGATCTACCTCTATTCGCTGAAAGATCAGAAGATCACCCCGGTCACCACCAGCTTTACGAACAGTTGGAATCCCGTCTTCGACCCGGGGGGCAAATACCTCTATTTCCTTTCCAACCGCGATTACAACGAGGTCGTGGGCGCATACGATACGGAATTCTCGAATCCCAAGCCCACGCGCGTATACGTGGTGACGCTGCGGGCCGATCTGCCCTCGCCCTTTGCTCCCCAAAGCGACGAGGTGGTCATCCAGAAGCCCAAGACCGGTGCCGGGACAAAACCCAAAAGTAAAGCGGGAAAAAAAGCCGCTCTGAAAAACTTCCGAATTGATCTTGAAAGCATCCAGAACCGGGTTGTGGCGCTGCCGATTCCGCCCGGCAACCTCCAGACCGTCGGAGCCAACCGGGAGGATGTTTTCTACGTTTCGCTGCCCGTGTCCGGGCTTTCCGGTCCGCTGCCGGGTGAAGGTCCGGCTATTCATGTCTTTGACATGGGCAAGCGCAAAGACAGCATCCTGATTGCCGGAGCTGACAATTACGCGCTCTCCTTTGATGGGAAGAAACTGCTCTATTCGGCTCCCAAAGCCCCCATACCCGGCGCAGGGGATTTTGAGCAGGAAGGCGGAGCGGACCGCACCTACGGCATCATCGACGCCAAACCGCCTGAAGGAAGCCCTCACAAAGTGGGTGAAGGCGCGCTCAACCTTTCGACCATGCGGATGGACGTGGATCCCCGCGAAGAATGGAAAGAGATTTTCAACGATGTCTGGCGGCAGGAGCGCGACTACTTTTACGAGAAGTCGATGAACGGCGTCAACTGGGAAAAAGAGCGGGAAAAGTACGCCGCGCTGCTGCCCTACGCGGCCGACCGCTACGACGTGAATTACATTATCGGGGAGATGATCGGAGAACTTGCGAACTCGCACACCTACGTGGGCGGCGGCGACTTTCCTAATCTCCATCCCGTCAACGTCGGCCTATTGGGAGTGGACTTCGGCGTGGACGCCGCCCACGGCCTCTACCGCTTCAAGAAGATCTACCCGGGAGAGAATTGGGATGCGTCCGTCCGTTCCCCGCTCACCGAGCCCGGCGTCAAAGTCGCGCAAGGCGATTATCTGCTGGGCGTGAATGGAAAGCCCTTGCGGGTTCCCACAAATCCCTACGAATTGTTCGTGAACACGGCCGACCAGGACACAACGCTCACTGTCAACAACAAGCCAACGGCGGAGGGCGCGTGGGATATCACCGTTAAGCCGATCCGGAGCGAGTTGAACCTGCGCGAACTCGACTGGATTGAGACAAATCGCGCAAAAGTGGACGCCGCAACGCATGGGCGCGTGGGCTATGTCTACCTCCCGGACATGGAAGCCGAGCGCCTGACTGAATTCGTCCGGCAATATTTCCCGCAGATCCGCAAAGAGGGCATCATCTTCGACGTGCGCTACAACGGCGGAGGTTTTGTCGACCAGATCATCCTCGAACACTTGCGGCGCATTCTGGTGGGCATGATGGCCGCCAGAAACTTTAAGAGCGACACGATCCCGGAGAGCACTTTCTACGGCCACATGGCGTGCATCACCAACCGTTACGCGGCTTCGGACGGAGATTTCTTCACCTACTTTTTCAAGAAATATCATCTCGGGCCCGTGATCGGCGAGCGGACCTGGGGCGGAGTGCGCGGCATCCGCGGCTACATCCCCGAGATCGACGGCGGATACTTTACGCGCCCGGAATTCTCGCTCTACGGGCTGGATAGCCACTGGATCATTGAGAATCACGGCGTCGAGCCCGACATCGTGATCGACAACCGGCCCGATCTTGTCGTCAAGGGCGAAGACCCGCAGCTCGCAAAAGCCATCCAGGTGGTGATGAAGGAGATCGAAGAACATCCCATGAAGCTCCCGCCGCGCCCGCCGGATTTGCCGGCCTATCCCGCAGGCCCAGGATAGTGAGGGCAGGCTGGCCCGCAATCCGCGAGGGCAATGGATGAACGCTGGGTGTTGAGACATGCGCCACGTTGCGCTTCAGGAAATCCATCACATTTCCTCTGGGTGGTTTTGCAGGCAGCGCTCTTTGCCGCACTCAATCCTGAGATGTTCTTCCTGAATGCTTCGGTTGTTCCTGTTGATCACCAGCCGACCCAAGCAACTCATGCGCGAAGATCAGGAAGACGCTCGAGGTCCATGTGTAAGCCGGGTCTCGCAAACCCCGGCCCGAAATCGCATCGAAGTTTTCTGACATGCCGCTTCGCGCAACCATTCGGCAGAACCTCCTCCGAAGTTCACGTGCTAGTTCATGCTCGCCCGCGGCGTCTAATTCTTCAGCAATGATCATGCTGGTCGGAGCCCAGATAGGGCCTCGCCAGTATCCGTCAGGCGTGTAGTATGGGCTCTGCAAGCTCTCGCTCGCGAGGCCGTGTTCGGTGAGGAACCGTCCCTTCCGAGTTAAACCGGCAATCAGTTTGGCACGCACCGGCTGCGGCAACTGCCTGCCTAAAACAATGGGAAGGTAGATCTGCAGGCTCTCAGAGTCGCCGGCCTTGTAATTCCCCGCTTCGAGCGCCACAAAGTGGTCCTCGCGCCAAAACTTGGCCAGCATTCGTCTCAACAGTAGGTCGGCCCGACCCTTCCATTTTTCAGCCGCTGCGGATTTGCCAAGTCGGTACGCAATATCGGACAGAGTATTCATCTGGATGACAAGATACGCCGCAAGGTCGGGCGTTTCGAACGGCGGCCTCATCAGGAAGACGGTC
>JAJYHU010000014.1 GCA_021784615.1 Acidobacteriota bacterium
CGTTGCTAATCCCAGCGCGGCTCCGGCGAGCGCGCCTCGAGAGTTGGCGCGTTTGGTGAGCGCTCCCAGCAGGAAGATTCCCAGCATGGCTCCGTAAGGGACCGAGGCAATGGTCAGCGCAAGCTCCAGGACGCTTTCATGCAGGTGCTGGGCGACCAGCGCAATCAGAATAAGAACTCCTCCCCAGAAAAGCGTCAGGGCGCGCGAGACGTGCAGATAGTGCTTCTGGTCGGCATGGGGCTTAAAGAAGGGCCGGTAGAAATCCACCACGGAGCTCGACGCCAGGGAGTTGAACGCCGCGCTCAGGTTGGCCATGGCGGCCGCAAGGATCGCCGCCGTCAGCAAACCCGCGAGCCCTTCCGGCAATTGCGTCACCACGAACATGGGGTAGATTTTGTCAGGGCGGCTGAAAGGATGGGCGGGCGGATGGAAATGGTAATAAGCAAACAGCACAACTCCCACCACCAGGAATAGCGCGAACTGGAACAAAATGACCAGGCCGCTTGCGAGCAGCGCTCCCTGGCTCTGGCGCTTGTTTTTGGCCGCCAGCAGCCGCTGCACGATCAGTTGGTCGGTTCCGTGGCTGGCGCTCGAGAGGAAGGTTCCGCCGATGAGTCCCGACCAGAACAGGTAAGGCTCGCGCCAGTTGAAGTGGAAGTCGAAGATTGCGAATTTGTGGCCCGATACGCTGGCCAGATGGGCGATCTCGGTCCAGCCGCCCGGAATTCCATGCACCGCTACGAACATGGCGATGACGGTTCCCACAAGATAGATCGAGAGTTGCGTGACGTCGGTCCAGATGACCGCCGTGAGCCCGCCTTTGAAGGTGTAGAAAAGCGTTAGGATCGTGATGATCAAAACGGCAGGCAGCACTCCCGTCCGAAAGATCACTTCAATGAGGATGGAGATGGCAAAGACTCGAACGCCCTCCGCAAAGGCGCGGCTCCCCAGGAACAGCGCGGCGGTGAAGACCTTGAGTGTGCGGCCAAACCGCCGCTCGATCAGTTGATAGGCCGTGAAAAGTTCGCCCGCGAAGTATTTGGGGATCAGGACAAAGCTGACCACCACTCGCGCCACAAGATACCCGAAGACAAGCTGAAGAAAGCCCAGGTTGGTGGCGTAGGCGATTCCCGGCGTGCTGATGATGGTGAGGATGCTGGTCTCGGCCGAGACAACCGACAGGGCAATGGCCCACCAGGGAAGCTGCCGCCCTCCCAGGAAGTAGTCGCGCAGCGTGCGCTGCCGTTTCCCGAAGCGCGCTCCCAGCAGCGTAACCGCAGCGAGATAGACGACCACCACCGCCAGATCAAGCCAACTGAATGCCACTCCACCCCCGTCAATCGGTCAAAGCAGAAGGAAATCTTCCACCGGCACGAATTCGAATCCCTCTTTGCGGGCCTCGTCGATCAATGCGGGCAAGGCCTCTACGGTTGCCGAATGCCCGGTGGTCGAACTTTCGTGGTCGCCTGCCGGCAGGCCTTTTTTCAGGAGCCGGCGCAGATAGCCTCCGGGCGCTTGCCGGCCGTCATGCAGAAGAATCACCGCTCCCGGGTGCATGTCAGCGCGGACGCGCGCGAGAACGCCTTGCGCGTCAAGCTGCCAATCGTGAGGATCGAGCGACCATTGGACCAGTTCCATTCCGCGCTTGCGCAGGACCGGGTGGAGTCCAAACCACCGTGCGCCATAAGGCGGCCGGAAAAGCCTGGGGACTTGGCCCGCCGCCGCGCGAATCGCCTCCTGGGTTTTGTCGATCTCTTCCGCCATCTTGCGGCGGCTTAAAAAATAAAGGTAGGGATGCGACCAGGTGTGGTTGCCGAGCGTGTGGCCTTCCCTGTGGATGCGGCGGATGATTTCAGAATGCGCCTCCGCATTTTTGCCGCAGACAAAAAACGTGGCATGGACGCCGCGGCTCTTGAGAACGTCAAGAATTTGCTCCGTGAACGGCGCGAGCGGCCCGTCGTCAAAAGTGAGGGCAATCCGTTTGCCTTTTGCCGGCCCGCGGACCAGAGCGCGCCCCAGAATTTGCGAACGGGGCCAGCTGCACGCGTACCAGAGCGCCATGGCCAGGACGTCGACGACGCCCGCGAGAACCAGAAACAACGCAATGGCTGGCCACGTCATGGTGTTTGAGCTAAACGGGAGGCCCTTGCCTCAACTGGGTCCGCCTCCGCCTGAATTGCCGCCTTGCGCGCCCAAATCCAGGCGTTCTGCGTAAAACGATGGAGGATGCGGGCGATTTCGAGGCCCGACTCGCCGCATGCTTTGCGCATGGCGCCGATCCGGATGGGGTAGACCTCAAGCGCGCCGCCCCGATGGATTCGGACGCGCGGGACATGAAACCGGTGGGAAACAATCAACGCCGCTTTCCATGGCCCAACGGAAAAGTGCGGTTGGTTCATCACTTGAAAAACCAGCCACCCGCCGGACTTGAGGACGCGCGCCGCTTCCCGCACGTATACGGCGACGTCCTCCGCGCAAGGTATGTGTTGAAATACGCCGTGGGAAAAAATGAAGTCCACCGAAGCGTCGGCGACGGCTTGCAAGTTTTTTCCATCGTTGCACAGCCACAGCACGTTTTTGGCGGCAACCCTTTTCCGTCCGATCCGCAGCATTTTTCGCGAGGCGTCAACCGCCACAACCCCGCGGAAATTCCGGCAAAGGAATTCCGACATTCTGCCCACGCCCGCGCCGATTTCCAGGGCAACCAGCTTGCCGGGATCGATTCCCTGAGCGGACAAAAGCGGACGGATATGCCTGCCGTAGTCGCGCTCGCCGGAAGCCCGAAAGGCTTCTTCCGACTCTGAGGCCTCGGCCCAAACCGACCGCCTCCAGTCTCCTTGCGCGCGCTCGTCCCATTCCTTGATGATGTCGTTGCAGTTTTTCGTGAGCATTTTGGGCATGGAACGTAAGCGCGCCGTGACCCGGAGTCACCCGGCCCGCGCGATCAAATCCGGACTACTTTACGCCTTCAAATATTGCCGCCGGAGCCGCGCTCAGATCAAGCCTTTGGTTGTGTTGGAAGCTTTTTCTGATCAAACGCTTTCCCAGTTTCAGCAGCTTTAATGCGGAAGTCGATCCCAAATAGGTGGAAGCGTAAGCGCAACTCAGAATGAAGTCACCGGGAAGGACTTCAAGCGTTTTGGAAAGCAATGCCCGCCCTTTTGCAGGCGAGCAGACTCCAAGAAGCCGCAGAATATATCCGCGGGTGAACTGCCGAGCATAGCGCTCGAATTCCGGACCGAGCGGGCTGCCTTTGATCTTTTCCGCATAGACGCTGAGCCACGGCTCAAGGTAAGCGACGGGATCGGTGGTCAAGTTCAATCCGTGAACGCGGTGCAAAAAAAGTTTACGGTTCATTCGAATGCAGCGGGCCCCGGCAATTACGGCCCGAACCACCCAATCCGTATCGTCGCAAAGCCCGAAGCCGTAGCGCGCGTCAAAAGGGCCAACCCGCTGGTAAAGGGATTTTGTGAACACCATTCCCGTGGGGCAAAAGTTGATGCAGAGCAAAAACAGTTCCCGCAGCGATGTAACTTGCCCGGAAGCGGGCGGCGGATCGCCCGGCAGCGCGGCGTACATCACTTGGCCCGTCGCCTGGACGTGAAGGCCGTTGCAAAAAAACATTTCAGCCTGGGGATGGCTCGCAAAGCTGCTCCGCACGGTTTCCATATATTCCGGAGACCACATGTCGTCGGAGTCGAGCGAGGCAATGTGCGTTCCCGTAGCTGCCTCTACGGCAACCCTTCTTGAATCGGCGGGGCCGGTGTGCGGCTTTTTCAGATACCGGAAATTGCGAAGCTGCGGCGAGAAGCCGCGTACAACTTCCTCCGTATTGTCGGTTGAGCCGTCATCAACAACCAGCAGTTCAAAGTCCTTGAAAGTCTGCGACGCAAGCGTCCGCAACGTGCCCGGAAGCAGATGTCCGTAGTTGTACGTGGGCATGATGACGGAAATTTTCATAGCAGATCTTAAACCGTTTGTGGCTTGCCCCCGCGTCAAGGCTCCATGCCGGGAGTCCGCGGTTCCACGGCCTCACCCCATCCCGGGTGCAGGCCCCATTTGATCAGGCGCTCCACGGCGTGCTGGCGGTGATCGCGTCCGGTTTGGAGCTTCAGCGCCAGCCAAACCAGATTATCAATTTCGCATACATTCGTTCTTTTCAGAGCGAGTGGATCTTCGCAGCGGTTCAGCCCGTCTTCGGTGGTCATCCCTATTTTATATCCGGCTCTTGCCGCCGCCGCCCGCACCCGTCCGTCCACGCCGCCCCACGGGTAGGCAAGGGAGTTTACCTCGGCGCCAATAAGATCTTCCAGCTTGCGCTTGGAGTCGCGCAACTCGCGATCCAGTTCCTTATCCGGGAGGGTGGTGAGCATGGGGTGCGTTAGCGTGTGAGACCCGAATTGCACGCCCCGCCGCTGCAAATCACGAATCTGGGCGAGCGAAAGGAGCGATCGGGCCGGGCAGCCTCTTGCCTGGTCCCATAAGTTCGTCTGGCCGATCCGGTCAACAACCACAAACACGGTTGCCCGGAAGCCGTGACGGTCGAGCGCGGGGAAAGCGTCCGTATAAAAGTTGTCATAGGCGTCGTCGAATGTCAGGATGACGCTTCGCGCGGGGCACTTTCCCTCCAGCCACTCCTGCGCCAGCGCCGAGCGGTACCCTCCGAGCTTCAACGCGGCGATGAAGCAGGAATATTTCCGGGGCGAAAGATAAAACGCCCACAGGTTTTTGCCGGCGGGAGCGGTGATGCTGTGGAACATCAGGATGGGAACCGGAGGGCCGTCCGCTCCGCGCAGCGACGGGATGGTCTCACCTTCCGCGCGAACGCTTTTCCAGTATTCGCCCACGCTCGATTTTGACCACACCCGGAAGGCCAGCCGCGAGCCGCTTGCGTCTGTGGCCGCCCGGCTGAGTCTCCCGGCAAGCTGGAAGGCCCAAGGCATGCGCCAGGCCAGGCGATGGATTAATTTCCGCCACCAGCTTCCGCCGTGCATCTGCGCGAGCAGTGGAATGCGTCCGTTCCACTGTCGCTTTTCCCGCCTTCGATAAAGATCTTTTCGCCCCGAGAGGCGCGAGATCTCGCAGTAGTAACGGACGATATCTTTTGTGTCGTGATGGACCACAACGGCATCCGGCGCAAAGACGAACCGTACGCCACGGTCGTACAGGCGGGCGCCGAATTCGGTGTCCTCGTCAACATAATTCAAGCTCGTGTCATAGCCGCCCGCATCCCAAAAAGTGCCGCGGCAAAGCGAGGCGTTCAGCCCGCAGGCTGCCATCTTGCCGTATTCCAGGCGCATGCCTGCCGCCGCAGCCTCATATTGTTCAAGAGCGCGGTCGCGCACTTCGCGCAGCAGCCGCTCGGTGTGGGACTTGGGCGGCTGGGAATACTGATGGCGGATTCTTCCGAGCACCACAACCTCGGCTCCTTCGCCGAATTTCCGGCGGCGCCGGAGATGCTGCTCGACGCAGCCGGGAAGGGGAGTCGTGTCGTCGTCGAGGAAAAGCAGAATGTCCGATTCCGCGGCGGCGGCGCCGGTATTTCGCGCGGAGGCTTGACCTTGGTTTTGAGGATTAAAGATCCACCGCAACGGGAATGCCGCCTTGTAGGTTCGGGCGAGGTCGCTGGTTTCCTGATCGCTGCCGTCCGAGACGACAATCACTTCAAAATCGAGGGTGGTCTGGCGGCCCAGAGCATCCAACGTTTCCGCCAGGACGGCCGCCCTCTGATACGTCGGGATGATGACGCTCGATTCTACCGGCACTCGGCCCTCGCAGCGCTGGTATGGCGCGCCCGCTTGCTTCGGGCGGCACGTTCTCGATTGGCGGTTTTGTTTTCCATCGATTGTTACTGCCAGCAATTTAGGGTGTACTTAAATCCATTCACGCCGGAACCCGGCTCGACGTCCGCGCGGCGGTCTTCTCTTGTGCATTTGCGCCTGCTGAGGGTCACAAAATTTCGTCCGGGGATTAAGTTGATCGCCGCGGAACCCTCCTGGTCAGTTTCACCCTTGAAATTTGCGATGGCCGTCCCGGTGGACCAGACGATCACAAGTTTGACTCCGGCAAGCGGATGGCCGGAAGCATCGACAACGCGGAAAAGCACCGGCTTGTGTAGAAGCAGGCTGGACTTATCGCTATCGGCGGGGAGCATCATCAACCGAGCGCTCGCCTGGGGCGAGCCGCCGCTCAAGTCGAAATGCCGGTAGACCGTGGCGTCTTGGGTCGAGCCCGGCTGGCGGACCGCAACCCAGTAGCGGCCCCATCCGAGACGCGTGAACGAAAATCTTCCCTGGAGGTCCGTGCGCGTTTGATTGAGCGGGTTTTCGTCCGCGTCGCTGAGGGTGGCCAGGATATCGGCAAGCGGTTCTCCTCCCGACCCGACCACCGTTCCTCCAATCGACCCGTGGCCCGCGGGCGGTTCGAGATCCAGCGTGACGCTGTTGCTGCGCAACTGCTCATGCCACAGGTTGACGCCAAGCTCGCGCTCCACATCGTCCTGGTTTGAGTAATGCGCTGCGTAGGTGACGGAAAATCGGTATCGGCCCCAAACCGCCCGTCGCCCATTCCCGGATTTGGCCTTGGCGGGCGCGGCAAGAATTCCCACGCGCGCGCCGTACTCTCTTCCCGGAACGAGTCGAATGAGTTCGGGATGGGGAAAGCCCGGCGTAAGAATCACCGAACCCCGGGCATCTAACTCTCCGTTGCCGCCGGCCTTGGGATTTGCGGGCGCCAGATGAACTTCAAGAGTGGAACCTCCGGAGGTTGTGTTGGGGCCCGTCGCGTTTGCCGCGGCAGCCTCAAAAGGATTGCTTGACTGTGCCATGGACGCGTTCTTGATGGGCCGGTAAAGCCAGATCGTTTTCTGGCTGGTGTTCCGGAACTGCAGCACCGCCTGGATGACATTCGGCGCCACGATGGTCTGCGACTTAACAGAAAGCGAGAGGTTTAACCCTTGCGCTCCGGCGGGCTGCGCGGAGAGCATCAGATAGCCGATGAGCGCCGGAAGAAGCGAGAGGCGGACCATCCCTGTATTCTATCCTGAAATGGACGGCTTCTGCGCAACCTCAAACCACCCGCAAGACCAGGCATTTCAGATAATGCGTCTCGGGCACGGTAAGCAGGATCGGATGATCGCGCGACTGGGTTCGCCGCTCGACCACGGTCACGGTGCGGTGAGCGTCCAGGGCGGCGCTGGCAATGGCTTCCAGAAAATCGGACTCCGCGACGTGATAGGAGCAACTACAGGTGACAAGGTATCCTCCCGGTCTCAAGATTTTGAGCGCGCGCAGGTTGAGTTCCTTATAGCCGCGCAAGGCGGAATCCAGGCTTGAGCGTTGCCGGGCAAAGGCTGGAGGATCGAGCACGATCAGGTCAAACTGTTCGCGGGCCTGGTCGGCGGCTTTGAGATAATCAAAACAGTTGGCTTGCTTCCATTCGACGTTGTTGATCCCGTTGAGTTCGCTGTTGCGCCGGGCTTTCTGCAAAGCTTCTTCAGAAGAATCAATTCCCAGGACGTAGTCGCACGCGGGCGCCACGTTGACCGCAAAGCCCCCGCTGTAGGAGAAGCAATCGAGCGCCCGCCCGTGGGCGTAAGCGCGCGCGGCCAGTTGATTTTCCCGCTGATCGAGAAATCCGCCCGTTTTTTGGCCCTCCAGAAGGTCAAAGGCGAACCGCATTCCATTGATGGCGGCGATCGTTTCCGCTGAGGGTTCGCCGTCAAGAACGCCTTTTGTTTGCTCCAAACCTTCGAGAGCGCGGACCGCCACGTCATTGCGCTCGATGATGGACTTCGGCCGGAAGTGTTCTTTGAGAATGTCCACGATTGCCGGCTTCAGGGATTCCATGCCCTGGCTGAGAGTCTGAACAACGCAAGATTCTCCGTAACGGTCAATGATCAGGGAGGGAAGAAGGTCGCCCTCGGCCGCCACCATGCGATAGGCTTCCGTATCTTTCACCACCTGCCGGCGGTAGGCCGCGGCGGCTTGAATGCGTTCCGTCAAAAAGGTCCGATCGAACGGCCGCTTCTCCCGCGTGATGAGCCGCAGGGCGATTTGGGATTGATTGCTGTAGAGGGCCTGGCCGAGAAATCGCTTTTTGCGATTCTGAATGCTGACAATAGCTCCCGGTTCGACTTCCGCGGCGGACAAGATGTCGCTGCGATAGATCCACGGATGGCCTGATGATAGTCTCTCCGCCCCTTTGGGGGAAACGGTTACGGTTGTTGATGGCATGAATCGACTTTATCACACGACGATCATCGCCGTCGTCCAGGCCGTCCGTTACGCCCTGGACAAGGCTGGAAGGAATTGGGCGTAAAATAGTTGACCATGCGAATTGATGAATTTGATTACGATCTGCCGAAGGAACTGATCGCCCAGCGGGCGCTGGCCGAGCGCGACGCTTCACGCATGATGTTTTTGAACCGCGCTGAGCAGTCGTTCGAGGACCGCGCCTTTCTGGATATTCCCGAAATCCTGCGGCCCGGCGACCTTTTGGTGGTGAACAACACAAGAGTTTTCCCGGCGCGTTTGCTTGGCCGGCGCCGCGGGACCCGGGCGCAAAAGGTAGGAAAGCACAATCCCGCCGTGCATGAGTACCTGACAACTGAAGTTGAATTGCTTCTGACGCGCAACGAGGGTGACGACGTCTGGAGCGGACTCGTACATCCCGGACGCAGGGTCCGCACCGGGGAAGTGATTGTTTTTGGCGATGGCGAGCTTGAGGCGGAGGTGCTTGGCCGGGGTGAACACGGATTGCGCACGGTGCGGCTGAGGGCAAAGGAGGGCAGCGTGGCTGGCATGATCGACCGCCTCGGACACGTGCCGTTGCCGCCTTACGTGCGCCGCCCGGATGACCCATCGGACCGTGAAGCTTATCAAACGGTTTATGCCAAAGTGCGCGGCGCGGTCGCAGCCCCCACGGCGGGTTTTCACTTCACAAAGCGTATTCTGGACCAACTGAACGCTCAGGGAGTCGAAACGTGTGAAATCACGCTCCACGTGGGGCCGGGGACGTTCCGTCCGGTGCAGGTGGAAAACATTGAAGACCACATGATGGAGGCCGAGCAGTTTGAGATTTCAGAAGAAGCGGCGCGGGCGATCACCAAGGCCGCGAAAGAGAAGCGGCGGGTTATCGCCGTGGGAACCACCAGCGTGCGCACGCTTGAATCTGTGGCCCGCGAACACGGCGGCGAAATCGTTCCCATCCGCGGCGAAACCCAATTGTTTATCGTGCCGGGATTTCGGTTTCGGGTCATTCAAGGGCTGCTGACCAACTTCCATTTGCCGAAATCGACGCTGCTGATGCTGGTGTCGGCTTTTGCCGGCCGTGAATTGACTTTCGGGGCTTACCGGCACGCGATTGAGGATCGCTACCGTTTTTACAGTTACGGCGATTGCATGCTGATCCTGTAGCGGCTGCGAAAGAATCCTTGGAATACCGCAGGAGCGAACCCATTTGTCCTTTGCGGGAAAGGTTCGCCGGGTGTCATTCCGGGCAAGGCGAACAAAACAGGTCCTTCGGTGCTCTCAGGATGACGGCGGCCTATTACTCACCAGCCGCATTGTTGCCGCGCGTGGCCAAACCTACCTCTGAATTCGGGCTCGATACGTCAGCTCTGAATTGCCGCCGGCCGCCACCGGGACCGTGAACCTGACTGAAAAGGCCGAGATCTTTTCATATTTGTAATTGGAATTCAGGATGGTCCATTGGCCGCTGAACGGCTCGTTCACTTCCACGCTGATGGGTTCCGTCTTGTGATTATGGAGCGTGATCTGGAAAGCTTCTTCGTAAAGATTGTTTCCTAAACGTTCGAAGTCGGTCTGCTTTCTTTCCGCGGTCACGTCGAAAGCATTCCCGATGTAAAGATTGACCGTTTCGTCTTTGGGAGTGTGAGCGATGCGATCTTCACCCACAAGCTCCAGGTTCCCGTTTGAGTCGGTTTGATATACGCGCACGACGCCTCCAGGCAAGGGAACGCCGAGCGAGTTGGCGTCGGAATTTTTGAATTTAATATGCGCCTCGACGGGCTCTTTGACCGGCTTGCCGCCTTGAAGGGGGCTGTAATAATAATACGTCTGGCCGCTGACTTCGTAAGTCTTTTCGAACCGGATGCCGGACGATCCGAGCAAACGGATCTGCTTCGAGTCATTGTTGGGCAGCGAGACTTTCCGGTGAATGGTATACAGGTGATATTCCGAAAGAGGTTGTTCAGTTACTTGCTGCATCACGACGCCCCCCACGCCCGCTTGGGCCGCCATGCGCATCATTGGGCGAACGGCCTGGCTGGCGCGATGCACCTGGCCGGCCACCAGTTGGAGCCTGGCGTTGTTAAAGGCCGTCCCGCTGGCATTCGTCACGGTAATCCAGGCGCTTAAATCCGCCGCATCCTTCTGGGCGGGCAGGGTCAGAACGTAGTCGGACGTCCAGTTCACCGACTTCGTCAGATAGTCGGCTTCCAGGGTTTGCGGGCCGCTCGCGCGGTTTTCCACCAGCCACACCAGCGTGGGCTTGCGGTAAGGATTTTCCGGGAGGGAAGGGAAAAGGTAGTGATCGGCGAAGAGCTGCGTGACATAGTGATCGCCAACTTTCCAGATCGGCCCGCCGGTATCTGACACCAGCGTGGCTTGGATCCGTATTTCCTTGGTAAAGTTGTACTCCGTGCCGTACCGAATGATGGTGAGCTGTTTTCCAACGTACTCGTGAAGGAGCTTTTGCGGGCTCAGCGGGTCGTACTTGTAATCCTGCTGGAGCACCGAAAAATCCTTCGGAGCGGTGAGAGAGAGGACTTGGACGCTCTCCGGCTCGATCTGCGGGGCCACGCCCTGGAAGCGTAGCTCTGTTTGCCCGGAAGGCAACTGTACCCGCCGAACGTCCCTGACCAGGGCAATGTTGGAGTTATAGACCGTCAGCATCACCTGCTGCCGGTCGGCTGCGGTGGAGGTCACGGCAGTTTGGGCTGAGGAGTTACCGGCCAAGAACAGGGTTGCCACGGCCACCATCGTTAAGGCTTGTACTCCGACACGTCGAATTAGCATGGCTCACCTTCTTCGATTCAGAATTTTCCCCTGGGATTCAGCGCCGTCCGGCCCGGCAGCCGAGGCGGCATGCCAAGCTAAAGATTACATCAGAGTTTTGGATGAGAATCAGCGAAATTAGGAAGTCATGGGGTTAGCTTGTTGCCACAGCAACTCCCGCAGGCCGTTATTCCGGGCGTAGCGAGGAATCTGCTTTCCCCGAAGCACCCGTTGTGCCCCGCTTAAGACGAAAAGAGCAAATCCTTCGCGGAATTTACCCTGAGAGAAGCGAACGGGTTCAGGATGACAGGCTCCAACCTGCTTGATGGCATAACATCCTCCACTCTGATACAGTGAGAGGAATCCATGGGGCATTGCGGCCCTTTCGAGGGCAAAGAGGAGTCTGTGATGAAAAATTGGCTAGGAGCCTTTGTTCTGGCAGCGTTTCTTGCTGCCCCGGTCGCGAACTGCCAGGCAAGAGAACCTCTTAAGTTAATTCAGTCCATTCCAATGCCTGGGGTTGGCGGCCGAATCGACCATATGAGCGTTGACCTTGATGGGCGCAGGCTGTTTGTTTCGGCGCTTGGAAACAACACCGTCGAAGTGATTGATCTTGCAGACGGGAAAGATATTGAACACATTCAGGGGCTGAAGGAACCGCAAGGTGTGCTGTATGTTCCGGAATCGAACAAGTTGTTTGTGGCGAGTGGCGGGGACGGCACATGCCGGATATTCGACGGCACGAATTTTGAACTGCTTTCGACCGTTCACTTTCCCTCGGACGCCGATGACATTCGTTACGACCAGAATGCCGGGCTCGTATATGTTGGGTACGGGGATGGCGGTCTGGCTGTGTTAAGCGGCATGACAGGGAAGGAACTCGGAAGGATCGGCCTCACGGGTCATCCAGAGGCGTTTGAGATCGGAAGAGATGGCGCGCGAATTTACATTAATATTCCGACTAAACAAGAGATTGATGTAGCTGACTGGGCGCAGCGCTCGGTGGTCCGGCGCTGGCCGATGCTCAAATACCGAGCTAATTTCCCCATGGCTTATGATAAGGTTCAGCATCGCCTTTTCGTTGTTTGCCGCAGGCGGTCTGTCCTTCTAGTGTTCGACCCGGACTCAGGCAAGATTCTGGCGCACCTGCCGGTGGTGGGTGACGCCGACGATCTCTACTACGATTCCGTGCTGAAGCGCATTTACGTCTCCGGAGGGCAAGGCGCTATCAGCGTCGTCAAGCAAGTGGACGCAGACCATTATCAGGGGATCGCAACCATTCCCACGGCTTCCGGGGCGCGCACTTCTCTCTTTGTGCCTGAACTCAAACGGCTGTATCTTGCTGTTCCGAGCCGTGAGGGCAGCGCCGCGGAAATCCGGGTTTATGTAGTTGTGCCATAGTTCACAAGACTGAAGAGTTTCACATTCAACACAGGGTGCACAAACGTACTCGTTGGCAGCGTATTCCCGCATGTTTTTATGCCACAGCTTGCCGAATCGGTTGGCGGGGAAGTTCCTTGGCGGACTCAGTGTTAGGCCTTCTTATTTTCACAAATAAGTTGCATTCGAGGGAGGAGCAATCTTTTGCAGAGGCGCCGCTAGTGTACCGTAACATAAATTGCTAGCATAAGTACAGGGCGTCTGATATGCTCTCGTTATGCGTACAGGACGCCCCAAGAAAACCCTGATTTTGACGAGCGAGGAGCGTG
>JAJYHU010000200.1 GCA_021784615.1 Acidobacteriota bacterium
GCTTACAAGCTGGCCGGAGCCAAGGCGGACCAGATGGCGCCGCTCGATGAAGTTGCGGCGCTTGCCCAAAAAGCCGTCGACTCCTGCCGGTCCGTGGGAGTCGCACTCACGCCCTGTACGGTTCCTGCCGCAGGGCGGCCAACATTCGAAATCGGCGAAACGGAAATGGAAATCGGCATGGGAATTCACGGCGAGCCGGGAGTGCGCCGCGGCCCCTTGAAGCCCGCCGACGCCATTGCGGAGGAAATGCTTGCGCTCCTGCTGGCCGACATGCCTCTCGCGTCCGGCGACCGCGTTTCCGTGCTCGTAAACAGTCTGGGCGCGACGCCTCCCGAAGAGCTTTACATCGTTTACCGTTACGTGGCGGGAAAACTTGCCGGCATGGGCGTTGAGATTGTCATGCCGCTGGTGGGCCGCTATGCAACTTCTATGGAGATGGCCGGCATGTCGCTAACTTTTTGCCGGCTGGACAAGGAACTCGAAGCCCTGCTGAAGGCCCCTTGCGATTGCCCATTCCTGAGGATTTAACATGACAACAACTTTTACAACAGATACCTTGCGCGGCGCGTTGGGACGCATTATTGCAAAACTCAACGCCTCCGCGGATGAATTGAACCTGCTCGACGCCCAGCTTGGCGACGGCGATTTGGGCGTAAGCCTGGTGAGGGGAGCGCGCGCCGTCGAGGCCGAGCTGCCCAACCTGCCCGATGACGTCGGCATGGCGCTCCTGAAATGCGCACAGGCCTTCACCAAGCTTTCCGGCTCAACTTACGGCACGCTGCTGGCGACGGGATTGATGAGCGCCGCCAAAGCCACGAAAGGCCGGACGGAGATTGCATGGTCGGAAGTCTCTTCGCTCTTGGACAATGCCACCCAAGCCATGGCGCAGCGCAGCGGCGGCGAGCTTGGCGACAAAACGGTGCTCGACGCTCTCGATGCCGCGCGCGCGGCGACGGAAGGACTCACGGAGCCTTCAGCGCTCGCAGCGGTGGCTGACCGGGCGGTTGCCGAATGCCTTGACCGATTCCGCAGCCAGCCCGCCCGCCAGGGCCGGGCTCGCATTTTTGCCGACAAGAGCGTCGGGAAAGACGACCCGGGAATGGTGGCCCTTAAACGCATGACTGAGGCTCTAAATCAGATCCATTAACGATGAAGGGGTGTTCTCGGCGATGAGCCCAAGGAAACGTACCTAGCTTGCTGCATCTGAGGAGGGATTTACAAATGATGGGATGCGCTAGCAACAGGAAGAAAGACCTGTCGGCGAGCATCGCTCTCTTCAGCGCGCTGATTGGTTTCGCGATGGCCGCAGCGGCCGCGCCGCGCAATCCCTTCAGGCTCCACGCCGGCAGGGGAATCATCACGAAGTCCGCCAGCCTGACCGCCGTCCCGCCCCCAAAAGTGCCCGGCGTGGTCATTGACCACAGCCCGGCCGCTTCCGGACGCTACATCGGTTCGCCCAGCATCGTGATTTTGCCCGACGGTAATTATCTTGCCTCGCACGATTTCTTCGGCCCGAAGAGCGGCTCGACCACGTGCGCCACGACAGCGGTCTTTCTCTCCACCAATCGCGGCAAGAGCTGGCACAAGAGGGCAACGCTGAAATGCGCGTTCTGGTCGAACCTGTTTGTGCATCAGGGCGCCGTTTATCTCATGGGCACCACAAAGGAATACGGTCACATTGTGATCCGCTGGTCGCAAAATGATGGGAAAACATGGACCAAACCGGACACCACCCGGACCGGACTGCTCACAACGGAAGGCCATTGGCACACAGCGCCCGTGCCCATTGTCGAGCACGACGGCAGATTGTGGCGCGCCTTCGAAAATGCGGATGGCGGAACAAAATGGGGCAAGCGGTTCCAAGCCGGCATGTTGTCCGTGCCGGATAATGCTGATTTGCTGGTGGCTTCCAACTGGACCTTCAGCAATTTCCTGCACCGCAACCCAGAATGGTTGAATGGGGAGTTCGGAGGTTGGCTGGAAGGCAACGCCGTCGTGACCCCCAGCGGGCACATCGTGGACTTCCTTCGCGTGGCCGTTCCGCACCTTCCCGAAAAGGCGGCGATCGTTCAGATCAGCACCGACGGCCGGAAAGCCTCCTTCGATCCTGCCACCGGGTTCATCGATTTTCGGGGAGGCTCGACCAAATTCACAATCCGCCGCGACCCCAAGGAAGGCGGCTATTGGACGCTGGCCAACATTGTGGTCAAACCGAGCGGCAGACCTGTCATTACCAGTCATCCCGCCAGCATTCGGAACACACTGGCGCTCGTCTACAGCCCGGACTTTCGCAAGTGGGAAGTGCGCGCTATCCTTTTGCACCACCCGGAAGTCAAGTATCACGCTTTCCAGTATGTCGACTGGCAATTCGACGGCGATGATATCATCGTTGCTTCGCGCACCGCGTACGACGATGGGCTCGGCGGCGCACATTCCTACCATGATGCAAACTTCCTGACTTTCTACCGGATCAAGAACTTCCGGACGCTGAAAATGAAGTCCGCCTCTTACGACTCGCCAAAATAATTACCCGGGCATTCTGAGGCTGTGGCAGCCGCCGCAGCGGCCCTGCCAGA
>JAJYHU010000400.1 GCA_021784615.1 Acidobacteriota bacterium
TCTTCGGGTATCCGGATGAATTGCACGCTTCGGCGCTGAAAAATCAAAAGCCGAAAGGCAAGGGACACGGCATGTCGGATTGGTCGCGCGGTAAGCTCCCCCAGCAAGAAAAAACTCCGCCACCTAGTTTATTTTTTATGTGAACGATAACTGCTCTTCAAATTTTGTGATAAACTCCTCCGGAAACTTCAGGTTGGGGCAAAGGGGCCATGGCACAAATCAGGAAAAGTCCAAAAACGTATGACGCTATTATCGTAGGTTCAGGCGCGGGCGGCGGCATGGCAGCCTATGTCCTGACTCAGGCGGGGGCTAAATGCCTGATCCTCGAAGCCGGCGGCTGGTACGACACCGCCAAGCAGTCCAAGATGTTCGAATGGAATTACCAGGCGCCGCACCGCGGCGCGGTTGCCCCCAACACCACCTTTGACTATTTTGACGCCGCGGTCGACGGTTGGACCGTTCCCGGCGAGCCTTATTTGAATGCCCCCGGAACAGACTGGGCATGGTTCCGCTCGCGGATGCTGGGCGGCCGGACGAACCATTGGGGGCGTATTTCGCTTCGCATGGGGCCGTATGATTTTAAGCCTTACAGCCGCGACGGCAAAGGATTCGACTGGCCCATCAGCTATGAAGATCTCGCACCCTATTACGACAAAACAGAGGAATTGATTGGGGTCTTCGGGTCCGCCGAACATCTTGTGAATGATCCGGACGGCAAGTTTCTGCCGGCGCCTAAACCTCGCTGCTACGAGTTATTGATTCAGCAGGCCTGCCGGAAGCTCAACATTCCCTGCATTCCCTCCAGATTTTCAATTCTCACCCGGCCGCTCCATGGCCGTCCGGCCTGCCACTACTGCTCGCAGTGCGGCCGCTCGTGCGGGACGTCTTCGAACTTCTCCTCCCCCACGGTCCTGCTTCCTCCGGCATTGGCGACGGGAAATCTGGAAATTCGCTGCGATGCCATGGCGCGGGAAATTTTGGTGGGGCCGGACGGCCTAGCGACGGGAGTCTCCTACATCGACAAGAAGACTCGCCAGGAAGTTCAGGTGCGCGGAAAGATTGTGGTGGCGGCAGCGAGCAGTTGTGAGACGGCGCGGCTGCTGCTGAATTCCCGCAGCCCGCAGCATCCCGACGGGCTTGCGAACTCAAGCGGCATTGTGGGCCGCTACCTGATGGACACGGTGGGCGCGGACGGCACGGAGGGATTTTTCCCTGTGCTCATGGATCTTCCTCCCCACAATGACGACGGGACCGGTGGGTTTCACCTCTATATGCCCTGGTGGAACTACGAAAAACAGTTCCGGAATGAGTTGCCTTTCTCGCGCGGCTATCACATTGAGATGGGCGGCGGACGCCACATGCCTGGATTGAGCCAGTTCTCGGATTCCCAGCGCTACCTGGGCGGCGGCTATGGCGTGGAGTTGAAACGCGGCTGCCGAAAACTGTATGGAGCTTTCATCGGTTTTTCGGCCCGGGGCGAAATGATTCCCAACGGCCAGAGCTACTGCGAGGTCGACAGGAACGTTGTGGATCAATGGGGAATTCCGGTGCTGAAGTTCCATTTCAAATGGTCCGAGGACGAAATCCAAATGGCCCGGCATGCCCGGGAAACCTTCCGGGAAATCATTGAGACGGCAGGCGGAGAGGTTGTCAGAACCGCGGGCCCCGAAAGCAATTGGGGCATTTCAACGGGCGGCGCCATCATCCACGAAGTGGGCACAGCCAGGATGGGCCAAACTCGCAGCACCTCGGCGCTGAACCCCTACTGCCAGGCGTGGGACTGCAAGAACGTTTTCGTTACCGATGGCGCGCCTTTTGTCAGCAACGCCAACAAGAATCCCACGCTCACCATCCTGGCGCTGGCCTGGCGCACTTCGGAATACATCCGGGACCAGGTCAACAAGAGAAACGTATAAAGACCCCGATTGGATCCTGATAGAGGGAGCTGAAAGAATCATGGACAACGACCGGAACGCGAATCGCGAGGGCAATCTCAAGCGGCGTGACATGCTGAAGGCAATTACCGCCGTGCCCGCCGCAGCCTTGATCCCGCTCGGGTCAGCCGCAGCCGCTGAGGGGCAAAAGTCCAGGGCGCCCGCAGAGGCTCGAACCGCCGGCGGCTATCGCCTGCAGGTTCTGACCCCGCACGAATATGAAACCGTCAAGGTGTTGAGTGACTGGATCATTCCCGCGGACGAGCGCAGCGGCAGCGCCAGCCAGGCCGGCGTCCCGCAAGTTATCGACGACTACATCAACTTCAAGGGAGGCGACTTGCTGGCGGAAATCCGCGGCGGCCTGATGTGGCTGGACGTGGAATGCAAGCACCAGTTCGGCCACGTGTTCATCGGATGCTCTCAGCCCGATCAAAAGAAGATCCTCGACCGCATCGCTTATCCCGACAAAGCATCGCCTGAAGATGCGAATTATGTCGAGTTTTTCAACCAATTTCGCGCTCTGGTGGTGGGCGGATTCTTCTCAAGCGAAATGGGCGTGAAAGACCTCCCCTACCTCGGCAACAAGGTTGTGGCTGATTGGGAAGGCTGCCCCGCAAATGTCCTGGCCCAGATCAACAAAAACCTCGCACACAAGAACATCGGCCTCACCCTTCCGACTCCAGAAGAAGGTTAAAATCAGACGAAGGGCGATTAGCCCGAAGGTTTTGTTTTCGCTCCGCACGACAATTCTCCATCTTTTTCATTCGTTGAGAAGAAGACTGCCGCTGAGATCAAAGGGCTGGCGCCGGCGAAGAGACTGCTGATAGGCCCGGCGGAGATCCCGCACATAATGGTCTGCTTCGCGCGTAGGCTTGGGGATTCGGAATCCGTCGACGCACTGCCGGACCAATTTCACAGCAGTCTCAAGCGAAACGCGGTGTCCCTGCGTTACGTAGATCGGCTTGACGCCGTCGCGGGTTCGCAACACACGCCCCACACGTTCCCCGCGGAAGTAAAGTGACGTGGCCGAGCCCGCTCTTGATGCGGGCTCCCGGTGTTCCCCCACCAAAAGGGATTTGGCACAACCGATCGCCGGCTTGTCGAACAGCACGCCCATGTGGCAGGCAATCCCGAACAGACGAGGATGAGCCCGGCCGTGCCCATCAATCAGGAACAGGTCGGGTTTCGTTCGAAGCCGCGCAAAGGCCGCGATCAAAATGGGGCATTCCCGGAAGGAGAGCAGGCCGGGCACGTAGGGAAATCGCAGTTTGCGGCGCGCCATACGGCGCTCCACCTCTCGAAGATCGGGGAAGCGGTAAACAATGACACCGCCAAAAGCTGTTTGCGTTTCAGGATCAAAGGCTATGTCGGCGCCCGCCACGTATCGAATCGGAGCGAAGCGGTCCGAGAGCACGACAAGATCGCGCAGCCGCTCCTGGACCCGCACGGCCTGTCGCGGAGTAAGGTTCCAACGGCTCGGCAAAATGGGTTTCATAAGACTCGGCCATCTCATGATACTCCCTTTGCGGCTTGTTTCCCTGCACTGATCGAGTGCCCCTCGCCGCGCTAAGGGTGCGTAGGGTTGGCAACGCTCCAAAACCGCGATAGACTCAAGCGCTTTGAATTGTCGGAATCCTTTGCGTCCGGTCGTGCGGGCCCAGGCGCAGGCTTGGCGACGGGAAAGGAAACGCACTGCCTCACAAGAAAACCCATGAAGAATCGGCATGACTTTGACTCCGGCCTGTGCCGGATCATCGAGGAAATTTCAAAACGTCCGTCCGTCTCAGCGCGCACCCTCGCGGGAGAACTTGGCTTAAAGGCTTCGAGCCTTGAAAGCCCGATCCGCACACTGCGACGGAAACAACTGATCGTCCCGGGCGTTCACCGCAATGAGATGGCGCTCAACCGCGCCTTCGGATACCTGGTCGGCATCGACATGGGAGCGAGCCATCTGCATTTTGCCCTGGCCGATTTTTCCGGCGAGGTTATCGACAACTTCACGGCGGAAGTCCGGCCGGAAGACGGCCCGCGCAAAACGATCTGCCAGATCAAGAAGGGCATCCACAGGCTTGTGCCCGCAGACAAACGGGCCCGCCTTCGCGCGATTGCGCTCGGAGTCCCCAGCCCCGTCGATCCTCGAACAGGGCTGGTTCTCCTCGCCAACAACTTGCCGGGATGGAAGCACATCGATCTGAAGGATGCTCTCGAAAAAGAGTTCCGTCTCCCGGTCGCCATTGAAAACGACGCGAACATGGCCGCTGTCGGCGAACATTGGCGAGGCGCCGCGGAGAATGCCGATAACTTCATCTTCATCGCTCTAGGAACGGGCATTGGATCAGGCGTTTTTGTGAACGGGCGGCTCTATGTGGGCCGTGGCGGAGCCGCCGGTGAACTGCATCCCATGAACGTCGAGTGGACGCGTTGGAAAGATGATTTTGGCGACACGGGTTATTTTGAGAGCCATGCCTCCGGACAAGGCATTGCCAGCCTGGGACGAAAACTTATGAAGGCCGGAGTTCGCGGCAGCCGCGCAGGCTTGGCGAAAAAACGCGATGCCTATTTCGTCTTTGAGGCCTATCACAGGGGCGACCCGGCGGCGCGTGAGGTTCTTGAAAGGATTTTTACGATCCTGGGCGTCGGCATCGCCAATATCGTCGCCATCTTGGACCCGGACCTGATTGTCCTGGGCGGCGGCATCAGCCGCGGGGCGCCCGATTTTATGCTGACAACCGCCGGACGCGTTGCGAAAAAAATCCAGCCGGACTGCCCGCCGATCTGTTTGAGCGCACTCGGAGATAAAGCGCAAACTTACGGTGCCGTCTTTTCGGCAATGATGGCCGCATGTAGGGTTGCAACACGCGGCTCATCAGAGCGCAGCAAGAAAGGGTAAAGGAAAGGCGCGCCGGGCGCTGTACGGCCTCTAAATAACCACTCGGTCGCCGGAGGGTTATTCGCTGCGCGTCACGCCTTCGGCTATCCAGAACTTTCCCGGCTCGTATCCGAATTGCACAGCGTAATCGTGCGCAAGCAGTTGCATCAGCACGGTATCCACCAGGGTTCCAAGCCCCAGGCGAATCGGCTCAACCTGAATCAGCCGCATGTCAGTAACGTTTTCAACCGGCCGATCCGCGAGAAGCAGCACACGCCCATGGTGAGAACGGATGTCCTCGGCCAGCCGCAAAAGAAGTCCGGCCGTCTTCCGTCCTTGAGGAACCGGCCGGGCGTGCCGGACAAAAATGATGTAACAATGCGATGGGTTGACGATTTCGATGGGACCATGGCGAAACTGCGCCGCGCTCATCGGTTCGGCCGCCATCCTCGCGACCTCTTTGAGCATCAAGGCTCCCTGATAGGCGGAGGCTAGGTCGGCTCCGCGCGACATCAGCGCGACGTACGGCGGCCGGCCCAAAAACTGCAGCGTCGGCGGCATCAGAACATCATGACGTTCAAGGACGCTTTCCTCCGCCTCCACGGCACTCTTCAGCGCCTGAGAAAGCGGCCGATGGTCTTCCCCGGCAAGAGCAAAGGCAAGGTACATCAGGACGGCCACCGCGCAGGTATAAGTCTTGGTGCTGACCGCCGCCTGCATGCCGGCCATCATCGGCAGCATTAAGGCGGCCCGCTGCGCCAGCCGGCTCTTTTCCATATTCGTGACGGCGATAACCTTGACCTTGGCTGGCAAGTCTTCCAAAAGGCGCACCACCTCCGCTGTCTCTCCTGATTGAGAAACCACGATCAACAGCGTGTCCCGGGTGAGAATCTTCAGGTGGTAGTGAACCAGCTCCGCAGTTTCCCATACCAGAGCGCGATACCCCATCTCCGTCAGATAGGCTTGGGCGGGATACGCCGCATAAAGCGAGGAGCCCATCCCCGTAAATATGACGGTTGGATGCCGCGAGGCTCCCAGCACTTTTAGCGCCTTCCGTGAAATGGCGCCGGGGCTTGCATAATACTTTCGCACATTGGCAAGGGCACCGGGTTGCTGGAGGATCTCTTCCATCAAAGGGGTCATGGTACCAGCCTTGGCAATAAAAGTTAGCGGGCCGGGCGTTCCTCGGAACTGCCGCAGCATTCAAACCGGGTCGATGGTTGTCATGGACTTCACTTGCGATTCTAACACCGTGTGCAGGTTGACGGACAATAATAGCTTGCGGCTCGGACGGTCCGACAACGAGCAATGTCGGCTTTTAACGCTATTCGCGCTAAGCAATCAAGTTCAAAGATCCAAACGAAGTCCTGGGCAGCTATACGCTGAAGGTTGCGCAGCCCATGGTTAAAAGGCATTCAGGCACACCAACACCCCCCGGCGGAAAACCAATTCCCAGGATCGAGGAAGGAAAGAATCTGAGGATTTGTTAGCGGTGAGGATGGGGGCCGGATGTTATATGACCCCCATCAATGTTAGAGTTGAACAACGTTTGCCGCTTGGAGCCCTTTCGGACCCTTCACGACTTCAAACTCAACTTGCGAACCTTCTTGCAGGCTGCGGTACCCATCCCCTTGAATTGCAGAAAAGTGGACGAATACATCTTCGCCACCTTGCCGTTGGATAAAACCATAGCCCTTGCTGGCGTTAAACCACTTCACAGTTCCTTGCTCGCGATTGTTACTCACTTTTACTTCTACTCCTTTTGATGATTAGCGCCGTCAATTCTCTGCTTAACTTCCAGGGCTGAACAACACAAACGACCGCGCTCTAAACCGCACAGCCTTTGAGTACAACTCGAAAGGTACACAAGAGCGACAAACGCAGCCCTATTGTGCCATATTGCAACAATTTCAACAATTATTTTTCGCGGGATTTTAATGAACGATATTGGGAGCCGCTTGTCCCAATTCCGCGGGGAAACTGAATGAGTATTGCGCCTGGGATCGAGATTGGACTTCCTGATCGGCAACTCTGCATCACAGGCAGGCCGCAAGCTGATGGACGCAATGCGCGGACTGAGTTTAAGAACTCGATGGCTGCTTTTCCCGAGGAAAGCTGCCATCATCCGGCAAGGCAAGCTTCTTCAACCAGAATCGCGTGAAGTTCCCGGGGACCGTGAACGCCGCGCACAAGAATCTGCTCGATATCAGCAGTCCGACTCGTGCCCGTAACGAATACCACGGAGCGAGCGGGGCTCGGCAGGGCGGGATCACGGGAAACCGGCAAATCTTGCAATACTTCATCCAGAGTGGCGCGAAGCTGGCTGCGCCGATAGAGCACAACATGGGTGGCAGGGGCAAGCGAAGCCAGTTGGCTGCCTTCGGTGAAACTGGTCAACACCAGGCTGCCCGTCTCCGCCAACGCAAAATCGGCGCCCGTGATGCCCACCTGGGCGGCAAAACAGTCTTCCCGAAAATGGGCGGACCCCGCCTGCTCCGGCACACCGTCCGGCCACGGGCTAGCTCTCAGGCCCCAACGCCCCACCATTTCAGCAACATGGAGCTGGTTGAGAAGCGAGTTCCGGGAGAGCACTACAGGGCTGGCCGGGGCTTGGTTCAGAATCGGGCGGAGGATTCCCTCCAACATCGATAGACTGGAAGCCCGATACGCAATGCAGCCAAGCACAACAAGCTCCGCCTCAAATCGCTCAAGCAACTCCCCGGCGGGAATCGGCTGCATCACGTTCCCAAGCGGGGCCGGCAGTGGCTGGCGAGGCTCCCGCAAGCAGATCGTTTCTTTTACTTTCAATGCCTTACGGACAGAATCTAAAAAATCGCCGCGATTTGCCAACCCATCCTCCAGGCCCGAAAATAGTAGCAATATTTGGATTCTATCATGTATAATGGCTGCCTTTTCAAACCAGCACGAAATGAAGCTCTTGTGGTTTTTTTTAGGCCATGCTAAATTTCGTGCAACCTTCGTGCTCTCCAAACCATCAGAAGTTTCGGAAAGACGATATTTAAGGTCCCCAAAAGGAAGGTAGCGCAATGCCAGTATCATTGAAGTCTCGAAACAACACATATCGGACGCTGTTGCTAAAGAAACGCGAGGAGCTTCTGGCGCGAGCCAGGAGTGGGCCCGAAGCCCTATCCGTGAGCGTGAAGTCTCCCGACGAGATGGAGTTTGCGGTTCAGATCGTGGAGCAAGACGTCAACGTCACAACAGCGACTGTCCGGAGCCGCATGCTTAAGCAGATCGATTACGCTCTTGAGCGAGTCGCTGGCGGGACCTACGGCGAATGTCAGGCGTGCGGAGAACACATCTCTCCCAACCGGCTTAAGGCTGTCCCGTGGGCAGAATGCTGCCTTACCTGCGAAGAGTTACGCTCAAGGAATTAACTCTCCCCTAAGGCCCAGTTTGAAAATGAGCCTCAGAGGCTCAGGGGGGCTGTGTGCGCCGGGCAGGTTCACAATGAATTTACCCGGCAGGCGCAGCAGGTCGAACTGTTTTCCCATCGCCTCCCAAACCCTCCTTCCGTATTAAGTGCCCCTGGTGTTGTTCCCTTCCATCCTTTGCGGTAAAGTTTTGGGTTGCAGATAGATGGTATGGATTCGGCTGGAATGCAACATCAGAGTCAATTTGTCGAAAGGATATCCCATGAAGATCACAGCCGTTGAACCGCTGGTGCTCGGGGCAGCGTGGCGAAACCTGATTTTCCTCAAGGTCAAAACCGATGAAGGACTGGTCGGCATTGGCGAATGCACGTTGCATAATCGTGAAGAAGGCATTCTCGGGTACATCCAGGGAGCGGTGCGCCGCCACGTCATCGGTTCCGACCCCTTCAACATCGAAGATCTGTGGCTTCGCATGTACCGCAACGAGTTCTGGCGCAACGGCGCCATCGCCACCACCGTCATGAGCGGCGTTGAAATCGCCTGCTGGGACATCGTCGGCAAAGCCTGCAACCAGCCGGTGTGGAGAATTCTGGGCGGGCAATGCCACGAAAAGATCAAGGCCTACGCCAACGCATGGTACACGGTTGAGCGCAAGCCGGAGGAATTTGCAAAGCAAGTTAAGGTTGTTCTGAACAAGGGTTACAAAGCGCTCAAGGTTGATCCTTTCGGGCCGGGCGGGCTTGAAATTTCGCATGCGGAAAAGGTGAAGTCGGTTGAACTGGTTGCCGCCATCCGCGAAGCGGTGGGGCCGGACGTTGAAATCTTCGTCGAAATGCACGGCCGCTTCAGCGCCGCCACGGCGATCGAGATCGCGCGCCTGCTGGAGCCCTACCACCCTGGATGGATTGAGGAGCCCTGCCCGCCGGAAGATATTCCCTCGCTCGTCAAGGTGGCCGAGCACGTCAATCTGCCCGTCGCCACCGGCGAACGTTACTACACCCGCTACGGGTTCCGTGAAGTGCTGGAATCGAACGCGCCGGACATCCTTCAGCCGGACGTCATCCACGCCGGCGGCCTGATGGAAATGAAGAAAATCGCCGCCATGGGCGATGTCCGTTCCATGGTGATGGCGCCCCACAACTCCAATGGCCCCGTCTGCACCGCCGCCAGCGTCCACTTTGACTTCTGCACCACCAATGTAAAAGTACAGGAGTGCTTTGACGATTTCTCTGAAACCTGGGTGGTGGATGCCGTTCCGGGAACGCCCCGGCCGCGCGACGGTTACTTCTATCCGCCGGAAAAACCCGGCCTGGGAGTAGAATTGAACGAGGACCTGATCAAAGAGCATCCCTACAAAGAAGGTTTCTTCAACATGTGGGAGGAAGACTGGCACATGCGCCAGTTCACCAGCTAGTGTCGAGACGCCTCGGTAAGGCGTCTCAAAATCCGAGACGCTCCACCGGTACGCCCCTACGGGTGTGATTCCACTTGCAAATCGCAGCGGCTGGCGGTAAAAACGAACAGGCCTGCCCCGCAAGCTCGCAGACCCCGCAGTTTCTGACATCAGAGGAGTCCTCCATGAAATCCAGCCGCCGCAAGTTCCTGCAATCCACTCTGGCGGCGCCGGCCGCGCTGGCGCTGGGGAGGCCGGGTCTCGAAACCTTCGCGGCCTTGTTGCCGCCGCCTGCCCAGGCAACGTTCTCGAATCCTCAGATCATCCGCTATGACCGGGATTGCTTTACCATCCACGGCCAGGACGCTTTCCTCATTGGCGGCTCTTTCCATTACGCGCGGTGTCCGCAGTCCCTGTGGGAAGACCGTCTTCTCAAATTCAAGCGGGCGGGCTTCAATACGGTTGAGACCTACGTCTTCTGGAACTATCACGAGCCGGAAGAAGGCCATGCGGATATGAGCGAGCTGGAAGCCTTCATCGCAGCGGTCAAGAAAGCGGGCCTCTGGATGATCGCCCGCGTGGGACCTTACGCCTGCGCCGAATGGGACGCCGGCGGCTTTCCGCACTGGGTGATTTTGAAGCAGTTTCCCTTGCGCAGCGACGACCCTGAGAGCGTGAAGACTTCCCAGCATTGGTACAACCTGGTGCTGCCGGTAATCCAGCGGAACCTGATCACTTCCAACGGGCCGATCATCATGATGCAGGTTGAAAACGAATACGATTTCTGGCACTTCGTGCCCGACGCGCAGAAGCGCGCCTACGTTTCCGCGCTGGCCGAGATGGCCTGGAGCGCCGGCATCGACGTTCCGCTGATCACTTGCTGGACAAAGGTGGCGCGCGAAAATTCTTACCCCGACATGGCGCGCATCGCCGACTTCTGCAATTTCTATCCCCGCTGGAACATTATGAAATCCGTGCCGCCCGCCCTCGCAAAACTGCGCGCGGAAGAACCCTCCTCGCCCGTCGGAGTGACGGAACTGCAAGGCGGATGGTTCAGCAAATTCGGCGGAAAGCTTTCCATCGACCAGGAAGGACTGGGGCCTGACGAACTGAATGTTCTGACCAAAACCGTCATGGAAAACGGCGCGACCTTTTACAACTACTACATGGGATTCGGCGGCACCAATTTCGACTGGGCAGCCAAAAACCTGACCACCACTTATGATTACGCCGCGCCGGTTCGAGAGCCGGGCGGCTTGTGGGCCAAGTATCATGAGGCTCGGGCGATTGCGCTGTTCGGCGGAATGTTCGGCCAGGTGCTGGCGCGAGCCCAAAGGCAGGATGGCGCCGCGGAATCCACCAACCCGGCCGTCAGCGTGACCGAGCGGATCAACGGCAAAAGCGGCGTGCTGTTTGTCCGGGAAAACTCGAACGCCGGCGAGCAGCGGTACAAAATGACTTTTAAGGACCCGGCCAGCCCCTCGCACCGAATCGTCAGCGTTCCGCGCGATGGCGAACTCGCCCTCGGCGCAAGGGAGATGAAGATGATGGCCGTCCAGGTTCCTATTGCGGCCGGCGAGCTTCGTTACTCCACGGCGGAAGTCCTGGCGCACGGGCTCAACCTGGACCGCGGATTCCTGATCGTTTACGACGATCCCGGGCGCCTGGTGGAACTCTCTCTCGCGACTTCCGGCCAGCCTCGCGTCAAAGGCAACACCGTCTATCTTTACTGGGACAGTGAATATGAATCGGTGGTGATCGGGGCCCGCGTTGAAAAGAGCGCGCAGATTTTTGTGGTGAACGAAGATCTGATGGTCGTGCTGCTCCCTCGCGAGCAAGCCTTGCGGACCTGGATGGCGGAGGCTCCGGCAAAAACCTTGCCGGACGCCGAAGGAAAGGCGCCCATTTCCATTCCGTTTATTTCCGATTCGAGCCTGCTGGCTTCCTCGGGCGCAAGCAAGAACCACATCTGGGCGGAGCTGGACTTTGCGCCGGGCGAGCACCAGCTTAGCGTGCTGCTGCCGCCCAATCCCGCCGAGTGCCGCGTGAACGGCAAGCGCAGGGACTTCAAATACGACGAGCCCCACCGCACCGCGAGCCTGGCCGTTTCCACTCCCGCATTGCCTTATGAGGCGGTGTCGATCCAAAAAGTCCGCACATGGGTTGAGAAGATTTCCGACGCCCAGTCCGGCCAGTGGGTTACTTCGCCGCTGAAGCCGCTCGAAGAGTTCGGAATGATTCCGTATGATTATGTCAAATATCGCTACGATCACCTCAAGCCGGGCGGCCAGAGCAAAATGTTCATCTCCACTTTCGCCGACGACGCGAAGAAGGTTTTCATCAACGGCAAGCTGGTTCCCGAAGCTTCCACCCCTGCAAAGCAGGTGGAATTTGACCTTGCAAAGTACGCCCGGAGCGCAGACAACACGCTCGAAATCGCCTACGAGCTTTTCGGCTCGCCCGATGGCGGAGCGAACATGGCCGAACTGAAAGGTGTTAAGTCGGTGAACATGGGTGAGAGCGCTCAATCCGCAACCGCGCTTGGCCCGTTCGAGATCCAGCGGTTCCCGGCGCCATTGCACGGACGGGAGATCGATCCTGAAGCGCCCGCGGGCGGTTGGAGCAAATCCGCTCCCATCGGCGCAGGCGGCTCCGCGGAGCTTGCTCCGGCCTTCGCATGGTGCCGCGCCGAGTTCGCCATCGAGAAGCCTTCGCCGGAGTGGTTCGCTCCCTGGAAGGTGGCCTTTGAAGCCGGCCGCGACGCCCTGCTCTACCTGAACGGCAGGTTCGTGGGGCGCTATGTCACCGAAGGTCCGCAAAAGGATTTCTACCTCCCTGAGCCTTTCCTCACATTCGCGGGAAAGAATAACATCCTCACCGTCGTTCTAGCCTATTCCTTGGATGCCGGGCCCATCCGCACGCTGCGGATTGAGCCTTATTCCGAGTTCGCAACGCACCGCACACGGGTGGAGTTTTCCTGGTAAAGCGCTTTGGCTCGTTTTTTCTTTAATTTATTTTCAATGAGTTACTAGGGATAGCGTTAGGT
>JAJYHU010000059.1 GCA_021784615.1 Acidobacteriota bacterium
TTTTACCGTCACACGCATGACCATAATCGTAGGGCCGCTAACGTTCCAAACATCGAGATACACCGGAGGCCCGCTCCTGAACTGATTTTGCCCTCGGCCATACTTGATGTTTTGACTGTCGACTGGTGGCACTCGTACCTTGAGCACGGCTGCGGGTTTTCGAAGGGCCTGCAGTTCTTTCAGTTGCTCTCCTGTGATGAGCACGTACACCCAAGTCACACCCACAAGCGTTAGGCTAGCGAAGACGCCAAGCAACGGTATACGGAAGTCTGCCGGTATATAAGACCACGGACCCCACCCAAACGAGGCAGCGAGCGCAAGTATCGTAAAGAGCACGAGGAAAACGAAGATCCAAATTGCCTCGCGGAATCTGATTCTCAAGAGGTACCCTCGTCCGCTTCCGTTAGTGTGCAGCCCAAACTCTGATCGTCGCGAAGATGGAGCGGGGATGGAAGCCCGGCGGGCTCGGTAGCCTGGTGCCCGATGAGCCAGAGATGAGGAACACAGTTGCTCCCCCCCTTGGGTGACCGCATAGATTTTGGCACGGAAAATAGCATGGCGGGTGGCCAGTTGCTTCTCACGGCAGGACCGCTGCCTTAAAGAATTTATCAGCCAGCTTGGAATCGAGGGTCCTTCGCTTCTCATAAACCTCGATAACATTCGACCGCCGCCCAAGGTGGCAGTAGGCAAGGCCCAGGTCGTACCACGCGAGCGCGTCATCGGGCTTCAGTTGAATGGCCTCCTGCCAAGCGCTGAGCTCCTTTTCGCGTTGCCCCAACGCCCCATAGGCGAGGGCCAGGAAGCCCCAGGCTGACTCGTTCTCGGGCTGCAGGCGAATGACTTCCTGAAAGGGAGTGGCTGCTTTGCCATATCGCCGAAGGGTCATGTAGTCACGGCCCAGGTTGTACCACGAGACCGGGTTGTTGGGCTCCAGGCCGATGGATTGCTGGTAGGCGTGGGCAGCGTCCTCGGTATTTCCCGCCTGGTCGGCTTCGTACCCGACCTCAAACCACACCAGAGCGCGGAAAGCCGCGCTCTTCTGGCTGAGTGCGGGCGCGGCGCTGGCGGGCTGGCGGTTGAGCGCGAGAGTCCATTCAGCAGGCAGGGCGAAGTTCAGGCTCTGGCCTTCTTTCAGGTAAAACGTGGTGATGCCGACCAGCCGCCCCTGGGCGTCAAACAGCCCGCCGCCGCTCGAGCCGGGCGAGATGGCGGCGGAAGTCTGAATAACCCGGCCTTTGTCGAAATCGCGCAGGCCGGAAATCAGGCCTTCGGAAATCGTCAGTTCCAAACCTTCCGGCGCGCCAATGGCATAAACCTTTTCGCCCACGGCAAGCGTGGAAGAGTCGCGGACATGGAGCGAAGGAGCATCAAGCCCGGAAACGGATAACTCCGCAAGATCGTGGTCAGGATCAACCCGAATCAGTTTGGCGGGCCATTTCTTGCCGTCGTGTTCGACGCGGAAGGTGACACCATCCTCGATCACGTGGCGGTTAGTGATGACGCGGCCGGGCGCGATCACCACGCCGCTGCCAAAGGCAGCGACTTTGCCTTCGGCGTCGAGCGATTCCACCACCATGACGGACGGAGAAACGCGCTGGAAGATTTGCTGCGGAGAAAGTGTTGGAGGAGTCTGGCGGTCTGGTTGCCGGGCGGAATGCGCTCCCGCCTGGCCGCCCGCAGCAAGGGCGGATGCAGCGAAAAGCGCCAGTACAAAATGACAAAGTTGTTTGCGAGGTAGCATCGCGGAACCGGCACTCCGCAAGCAAGAGGAGTCGCCAGAGATTATATCATTCGTCATCCTGAGCCCAAAAGCAGACTCCTCGCAGAATCTAACATGAGCCTCTTCGCGGAGTTTACCGTGAGCCTCTTCGCTTCGCTCAGAGCGATTCGCAAAGGAATGGCGAGTCGGCTCAGGGCCGCTCGCAAGCGGAATGCGAGCGGGCTTGGAATGACACGTGGGCGGGCGGTGTTGTTCGGCTGTGAGTTCGGGATATTCTGCCGGCCCAGCGCTGATCCCTAGCCGCCGGCGATGGCTCCGATAATCAACAAGGGCGCCGCGCCTGAAGCGACCGCCGCAGGCAGCGGAGCGTCCGGCGGTTGGTGCAGGGGCTTAAAAGCTTTGCACGGGCTTGATTACAGGGTCAGAAGGTAGTCGGAAGCGCTGAGGTCTTTGAATCCCGAGGAATTCACCCGGCGCCCGACGACATTGCCAAAATACTGCAAGACGCTGGTGAGCCGGAGGATGGGAGACTTCTCGTCCAATTTCAGAAAGTGCCCGATGTGGAGCCAAAGGTAGTTCGCCTGGAAGTAAAGAATCAGCAGGCGGTCCTGAGGCGTGTACCGGTGGGCCTGGTTGGCGGCATTCTTCAACAGATAAGTTAACGCCAGATAGTCGCACTTCAACATCATGCTGAACCGGGCATAATCGACGGGGGTGTCAAATTCCTCAACGGCTTTGCGCACCGAAGGGAATTCCAGCCGGTTGGCGTTTACAATCGCCAGGAAATAATCGTGATCGAATTCCTTGGCAAGAATCCGCTGGCAGATGGTCTGGAAATAGAAAAAGAACATCGCCGTCGAAAGAACCAATATCAACGCCGCAAGGTACATAGAAAGCCTCGGTTAGGGCTGAAGCGTCGCCCTTTCAACAACAAACTCGTCGGTTCGCGCCCGACCGGATGCCGTCGCCACACGAGGCACCCGCGCAACAGAATAAAACCAGGTCAGCGTCATGCCCGCATCACACAGCGGCAAGAGGAAAACCGTGAGGGTGCGCGCAACCATATCCCCTCCGGTCAGATAATACAATGCCAGGCAGGCAGCCGGACCCGCAAACTGAATTCCGAGCCCGCAACTGAGCATCCCCAGCCGGTCATCCGCCACTTCCACCTTCACAACCAGAAGGTACAAAAGCGTGTTGAGAACCAAGCACGCAAAGTAAAGATTCTGCTGGAACTGGATGATGAAGACGGTAAAAAGCGAACCCGTATGATGAGAAAGGGAAACAACAGAAATCACCAGTACGAGAAGCAGAACGGTAACCAGCAGCACCCGAACGTGCTGCCACATCTTTTCGTTTTCCGAGCAAGCACGCCGGAAAAAGGCGCTAACAACCACAAACGCCGCCAGCACCAGCAGCAGGTCCGTCGCCCAATAACAATGCCCGTATTGGGGCGAAGCAAGACCGTATTCATGCAGGGTGTAATAGCGGGCGCCGTTCAATCCCAGCGAGGCGGTTAAATAGAACACCACCTCCCAGAGACGCCTGGCGTACCCTCTGCGAAGCAGGTACACCAAAAGGCTTGCCTCTAAGCCGTAGCCAATGTAACCGAGCGAACTGAGAAGAACTCCTTCGCCCATAAGCAACCCAGAAGCTCAACCCTTTTGCGACAGCGCCTTCCAGGTTGCTTCAGCGAACCACCTTCGCCTACCTTGCGGCGGGCGGGAGCGGCACGGGCACCGGGCCAATTGCTGAAACGGCCGGCGGAAGCGGTACAGGCGCTGGGCCAATCGCTGAAACGGACGGCGGAAGCGGCACAGGCGCCGGGCCAATCGCTGCAACATGCGACGGCGGAAGTGGTACAGGCGCTGGGCCAATCGCGACTAGCGTGCCCCCTTCACTTGAAAGCGGCGTTGATCCCTCAAAACTCTTGCGAAGCATCACGCTCGTCAGCACAACCAACACGGCCAGCAAAACGGTTAAGGTGTAATTTTTCATCAGGCTCCCCTCCGGGTTAATTTCTCGGGTTAGAAAAAACCCGAGCTAGGGGAGAGCCTATCCGAGGATGCCTCCTAAGTCAATATTATATTACTAAACGGCCAATGTTAATTATGCCATAAACATTTTGGCAGTCAAGAAAAAACTCCTCCTTTCATCCCCAAATTATACCGGAACTAATTTCCAGCGCTATGGCACTGAAGTACCACTCGGTACTCAGTTGTTACTGAGCTCCCGGAAAAATGTTGGCGCGGTCAGCAGGGATCGATACAAATTCGGAAGCAGCCCAGCCGCAACAATCGTGTAAATGTCACCCGCCGTGTGAAAAAAACTCCACCACTCTCGCTGTTGCCAAAATGATAAGAAAATCCTAAATTCACCTCTTCATGCTCAGCGTCCAAGGTGATTGTGCCACGCTGGTGGAGTTTCGACTCCAGCTTTTCCACTCTCTTGAGCGGTCAGAACCGCCCACCAGGGGAGAAGCTGGCTACCCTGCGGGGCGATGGAGATCCTTCCTCCTCATCCTTGCCCGCCGGGTCTCGCCACCAAACCTCCCACGGCAAGTCTAGCTCCCAAGTCGTATCGCAGGTTCTCATGAGCAAAACAGGAGCCACGCGGACGCCGCGCGCGTCTGGCGGTCAGATTGCCAAGCCGCGGACCCACGTGTTTTTCCCGAAAAGTGTCATCGGAGATTCATTCTCCCGTAACACCCGCTTAACATGCCACCCCCAAAATTAATCAATTTAGTCAATGAGTATGCTGGGCTTTTCGACTTTGCCATCGGCAACAAATGATTCGCTTGATTTCTAAGGAGGAGGCATCTTTATGCGCAAGTGGTTTATCTGTTGTTTTGCAGTCCTGGCGGTTTTGCCCATGGTCTTGGCCTTTCAAGCGGCGAGTGTTCAAGGACGGGTCGTCGACCAGGCCAGCGGCATCGGCAAAGGCGGCAGCTTCCGCACCGGCCCGGACGGTTTCGGAAATCCCGGCAAGGACGGCGCCATCTATGCCAAGACCACCAAGTCCTTCCAGACCGGCATCTTTTCCGTGGGCGGATACTTTGGAACCTCTACCGGCGGGTACACGTTCGCTTATCCCGGCGCGCCGTTCACCGTCTACGGCAGCGTCCGGTTCATGTTCTGACGGAAACAGCCTGGAAATAACTCCACCCAAGAGAGCGCCGCGGTATCGGAACGATGCCGCGGCGTTCTTGTTGATGCATAGTGCTAAAAATCTGGGCGCCAGCAACCGCGCTTCGCAACGGCGGCTAAGCGGCAGCTTCACGAACGCTTTCGAGCAGCCGCCGCTTTTCTTCCGCGGGCAGAAACGCCGCGCGGACGGCGTTCTCGCAAAGTTGAGCCACTTGCCGGCGCGAGAGCGCGAAGCCGCCAGCCGCCTGGAAGAGTTCCCTCTCGATCGAGCTATTGAACAGGGCGGGATCGTCGGAGTTGAGCGTCAAAAGCACGCCGGCTTCAAGAAAAACCGGAAGAGGATAATCTTCAAAACGGGGGATCAGGCCCATCGCCACGTTGCTCGAGGGGCAAGCCTCCAAGGGGATCCGGCGGTCGCGCAAGAGCGCCACGACTTCCGGATTGCGGGCGGCAGCGAGACCGTGCCCAATGCGTTCCGCTCCTAAAAGCTCGACCGCCTGGCGTACGCTTTCGGCTCCCGCGGTTTCTCCCGCGTGGGCGACCGTGTGCAAGCCGAGATCACGAGCCTCGCGGTAGACGTCGCGGAAAAGCTCCGCCGGGCCGCGCGCTTCATCGCCTCCAAGGCCAAACGCAACCACGCCGTGGGAGCGGTAGCGTCCCGCCCACTCCGCAACCTGGCGCGCGGGATCAACGCCGAATTGCCGCACCGCGTCGAAAATCCAATTCACGCGCAGGCCCAAACGGGCTTCCGCTTGCAAGGCCGCCGCGCGGATGGCTTCATAAACCGCATCGAGAGGCTGCTTCTTCCAAAGAACCACTCCGGCGGAAAGCGTGATCTCCGCGTATTTCACGTTCTGGGCCGCCAGCCATTCCACGAGGCGCGTGGTCGCCAGGGCGTAATCCCGAGGCGTTTCCAAAAGGATCGCGACAAATTTGAAGGCCTCCACAAAATCCGGGAAAGCGCTGTAACGGTAGCCCCGCCGCCGCTGCCCATCGATCCAGGCTTCCACGCCGCTGGCGTCACGCTCTTTCGAGCGGCAAAGCTCGCGCAGTGTCTCCGGGAGCACGCTCCCTTCCAGGTGCAAATGGAGTTCCACTTTCGGCAGGCATGAAATGAATTGTTCGGTAACAAGGTTGGTCGGGGTCATGGAAGTACAGAGAAATCGTCCGCCCCAGCCGTGCAGAGGGGCCTGGACGGCGCTTAGTGGGGCAATTCAGGACGGCCGGCATTGAGCCACGCCGTGTACCAATAGGATCCCACGTCGTGCGCGGCTTCGCTGATCTCCCGCATGGCGGTTGAGCCGATCCGAGAGTAAAAACGGTCGTAGTATTCGTCGGTGTATCCAGGAAGATCGTCGAGCGCCAAGCGATCAGCCAGAATAATCTGGTCCACCCACGTGTTCGATTCCAAGACCATCTTGAAGGCATGTTCAGTGGGGTCGTTGATCTTGACCGCATCATCCGGCCGGAACATGAAAAAGTGGGAATACCGATCAACCAGCTCCGTCCCAAAACGCCCCGCGAGCCCCACTTGGTTGGTCAGTTGCCCGTCATCGTTTCGGGTGGTGTGCAGAGGATCATGCGCCTCAGACACATAAAAACCCAGCGCCGCGGCGTCCAGCTTGGCTTCTTCCCATTTGCCCGCTTTCAAGGCTTCGGTCAACTTCAGGCTGTATTCACCGATTTGCCAGGGGAGCACGCCGTTGTGCGCAATATGGCCTGAGCCGTATTTATTGATTGCTTCTTTGTAGGAATGAGGCAAGTCCAGATAGGGGAACATGCCGTACTTATCCAAGAAGATGTAATGCCGCATCCGCTCGTAACGGTCCTTCTTGATCCACTTTTCAGGATCGTTCGAGTGCTCAAGAATAAAGCTGCGGTTCGTCTGGAAAAATCCGCGAAGCTCGTCGGGCAGCGTTCCGATGGCCCAGTCATTCGACAAGCGATGGGCCTTTGGACCCCACGCGTAAGCCGGACGGATTGCAAAGAACCAGGCGCCCAAAAACCCTATGACCGCGACGAGCAATCGAAAAGAATTTCTCCGCGCCCGATCGAGAGGCGCAGGTTTCATCCCGTTGCGTTGCGTGGATGTTAATCGATCCATCGTTTTTAATTTTACCGCATACTGCAGCAGTTTCCGCCTTTACTTAGCGGCCAGACGGCGACGCATCAGCTGTGGCTTCCTGGCCCGCCTCCGTTGTTGGAGGCCGTCCGAACTCGCTGTGATGGCGGCTGTAGGACAAATAAATCACCAACCCAATCACCAGCCAAACCAGAAATCGCAGCCACGTTTCCACTGGAAGGCTGGCCATCAGGATAAGGCAACAGGCCACAGAAGCAAAGGGGATAAAGGGAACCCACGGAACCCGGAAGGCCCGCGGACGATCCGGCTGCTTCCGGCGCAGGATCAGCACCCCTAAAGAAACCAGCAGGAATGCGAACAGAGTTCCGATGTTCGAAAGGTCCGCAAGCGTTCCAATATCAAAGACCCCGGCCGGGATAGCCACGAACAGGCCGGCGGTCCAGGTGCTGACGTGCGGGGTGCGAAACCGGGCGTGGACCTTTGAAAAGGCCCGCGGCAACAAGCCGTCGCGCGACATGGCGAACCATACCCGGGCCTGGCCCAGTTGAAAGACCAGCAGGGAACTCAGCATGCCGGTCAGCGCGCCGATCGTCACCCAGCGCTCAACGTTGGTCAGGCCGATCGCTGCAAGAGCGTTCGCGACCGGAGCGGCGTTGCGCAGCGACTGCCAGTTCTGAATTCCCGTCAAAACCACGGCCACGGTGCAGTAAAGGATCGTGCAAACAATCAGGGATGCGATGATGCCGAAGGGAACGTCCTTCTGGGGATTGTGGCACTCCTCAGCGGCCGTGGAAACCGAGTCAAAACCAATGTAGGTGAAAAAGACGATCGCGCCGCCCGTCAGCACCCCCTGCCATCCGTTCGGCATGAACGGCTTCCAGTTGGAGGGATGGACGTGGCTGGAAGCCCAGGTCACAAAGATGAGGATGGCTACGATCTTGACGCCGACCATCAAGTTGTTGGCGCCCGCGCTTTCCCGGATTCCGACCACCAGGATGACGGTGAGAATCATCACCACCACAAAGCCCGGCAGGTCAAAATAAGCTCCGGTAAGGTGAAGCGACGAATTGAGGATGGGCTCGGAGAGCTTGGGCGGCAGACTCAACCCGAAACTCTGAAGGAGGCTGTCGAAGTACGCCGAATAGCCCACGGCCACCGCCATGTTGCTGACCGCGTACTCGAGAATCAGGTCCCAGCCGATGATCCAGGCCACCAGCTCGCCCAGCGTGGCGTAAGTGTAAGTGTAGGCGCTGCCGGCAATCGGAATCATCGACGCCAGCTCTGCATAGCAAAGCCCCGCCAGGCCGCAGGCGACCGCCACCAGGAAAAACGAGAGGGCGATCGCCGGGCCCGCGCCCGGCCGCCCCGCTGTTCCAACGGCGTGTCGGCCGTGGAGGATGACGCTCAACAGCGGCGCTTTCAGAAGCGAGTGTACTTGAAGCACTTCACCCGCCGCCGCGGTTCCGGTGAGCACAAAGATGCCGGCGCCGATGATGGCCCCGACGCCCAAAGCTGTAAGCGACCAGGGCCCCAGCGTTTTGCGCAGACGACGCCCCGGCTCCTCGGCTTCCGCCAGCAGCTTGTCAATGCTCTTGGTGCGAAGAAATTGGGAAGCCAAGCCGCTCCTTTGGCTGAGCCGTCACACCCCCGGCAAGAACCGGTTTTCCAGTTCCCGACCGCTGCCGAACACCTCTCCGGGTTGCACGGCGTTGGACCTGAGCTTGCCGCGAATATGCTTTTACCGGCGAGCCGCCGTGCCGGGTCCACGCTTCTTGATCTTTGGCTTGTGGGAGCCCCGCGGTTCGGTCTGCTTCGGTTTGGGTGGAAGCTTTTTGCGCGCTTCGCGCTTCAACTTCTTTCGTTCTGCTCTGTTTTTAACGCTTTTTGTGTTCAAGAATTGTCTCCTGGTTCAGCTTTGCATTCACCAACACCGCTTGTCCCCGTAATTCTGGATTGAACCATTCTCCAAACTCTCACTCTTCGCCCGCTTTGACCGCATCGAGAAGCTGCTCGGGGCTTTCAAGTCCCACGATGTGGCGAACGATGATTCCTTTGCCGTTGATGACAAACACCGTGGGAATATAATGCACGACGAATTTTTTAAAGAGCGTCCGTCGCCGGTCAACCAGCGCGGTGAAATCGTAGTGATGGTCCTTGAGAAAGCTTCTGACGGTCGCTTGATTCTCATCATCAACTGCCAGGACCACCACGTTCTTTCCTTTGTACTGCTCGTAAATTTTTTCGACCGTGGGCAACTCTTCACGGCAGGGCGTGCACCAGGTCGCCCAGAAACTCAGCATCACCGTCTTGCCTCGAAAGCCGCTTAAACTGACCTGTCGCCCCGCCACGTCCGGGAGCGTAAAATCCCCTGCCGGAGATCCCACAAAGTCCTCAGGGACGCCGGGCAGTTCCAGCGCCAGCACCCGCCGCGCGCCGGCCGGTGGAGTGAACGTGAAAAAGCTTCGAGCGTGCGTGGCGTGGGCATTGATCTCCGTCACATCAAGGGCGCCGCTCACGTATGTGAGGCCTGCCGCAGTTCCCATCAGGTGAATTTCGGTCTCCCGCAGCACCAGGAAACTCGACTTCTCAATCCAAAGCTGTTCTGTAAGGCCCTTCCAATGAAGAACGATATGATAGCAAGGAACCTTGCGGCCCTGGAACTGAACTTCAGTGCTGCCCTTGAATGTTACGGCGTTCTTGAGCTTCCACAGCCTTCCGAAGTGGCCAACCAGCAGATCCTGCATCTGCCCTAACAGATCGTTCTGCTCTTGCGCGCCCGGCCCGGCCGGTACCGCGCCCATCTCTCTTTCCGAATATTCCTTCCTGGCGGGAGCATAGCTCCAAGTTGTCCCGCCGTCACTCACAAACAGGAGATTGGAGCTTCCACCCGTCAGGGTCATTCGCACGCGCCCCGCCCCCGCCGCATCCAGCGTAATCACGGACCGCCGGGAGGAGGTGGTGCCGGGCACGACGGCATTTTCCCTCAGGACCGCCACGATGTGGTAGTCCTGAAGGCGGCTGTAAGCGGAGCTGACTTTCCGCAGGATTTCGCCCGCGTCGGGTGAAGCAGAAAAGGGCGGCAGCGGCGCCACTGCCAGAAAGCCCAGGAAAAGCGCAGCCTTGATCCCGGCGATTCTTCTGTTCCGCGTCTTTCCACAAACCCAGGCAGCCGCTTTACCTTTAAGCTTCCTGAAAACTTCGAAACCCGTCATCCTCCCCTCCGTTGCCTGATTCCGGGCCGCTTTCAGACCTTCTCAAGGGAGGCGTAGCGCTCCATCAATTTCTTTTTTCCAAAGCCGGGAAAGCTGACCGTCAGTTTTGTATCCTCACCAACGCCTTCGCAATCGAGGACGGTTCCCACCCCGTATTTGGAGTGCCGCACTTTCGACCCCAGGCGCCAGCCGGCCGAACTGCGGCCTCCGGATGGCATGGAATCCCGTCGCGATTGCGGATGCTCGCCCATACGACGGGGAACGGAAAGAGCCCGTTCAACCCCTTCAACGGAATTTACCGCGTTCTCCCAAGTGGTGCGGGGCTTGGCCGCGAACATTGTAGCATTGAGCGGCTCAAGAAACTCACACGGGACCTCGCTTAAAAACCGCGAAGGCTTCGTTTCTTCCCGAGTCTCCCGGCCGTAAAACCGGCGGTGGTGCACCCACGTCAGGATCAACCGGTCCTTGGCGCGCGTCATGCCCACGTAACACAATCTCCGCTCTTCCTCGATGCCGGCTTCGTCGCCGACGGAGAGCTTGTGCGGAAAGAGGCCTTCTTCAAGGCCCACCAGGAAGACCAGGGAAAACTCCAGCCCCTTGGCGCTATGGAGCGTCATCAGGGTGACGCGGGCGCGCTCGTCATAGCTGTCCGAGTCAGAAACCAGGGCGGCATGGTCCAGGAATTCCGCCAGCTTCTCGCCGCGTTCCTCGGCTTCGGCGGCGGCGTTCACCAGTTCGCGCAGGTTTTCAATGCGGCTCTCGGCTTCAGGCGAGTTCTCGTTTTGGAGAACCTCCAGGTAATGCGTCCGGTCGAGAATGGCGCGAAAAAAATCGCTCAAGCGAAGCTGCATCCGGTCCTTTGCAAGCCCGGCCATGAGATCGTGGAAGCCCTCCAGCGCCTTCTGCGACCGGCTGGGCGATCCGGCGCCCGCTGGGAGCACTTGCTCCAGCGTTTCCCAGAGCGGCAGCTCGCGCTCCGCGGCCGCCGCTTGCAACTGGACGACGGTCGTCTGCCCGATTCCGCGCGGTGGTGTGTTGATCACCCTCAGCAGGGCGGCGGAGTCGCGCAAGTTGTTGGCCAGGCGCGCATACGCCAAAACGTCCTTGATTTCCGCCCGCTCATAGAAACTGAATCCACCCACCACGCGGTAGTCGATTCTGTTCCGCCGCAGCGCTTCTTCGAGAGTGCGCGACTGGGCGTTGGTGCGGAAGAGTACGCCCACGCTTGCCGCAGGGCTCGCGCGTAGGGCCTTGGCGATTTCGGCGGCCACCATCCATCCTTCTTCGTCAGCGTCCTGGGCTTCATAGAGGCCGACGGGCAGACCCGCGCCGCGGTCCGTTCGCAACGTTTTGCCTTTGCGCGCAATGTTGTGGCTTACCACGGCGCTTGCCGCGTCAAGGATCTTTTGCGTGGAGCGATAGTTCTGCTCCAGCCGAATCATCGCCGTACCCGGATAATCGTGGTCGAAATTGAGGATGTTTCCGATGTCCGCTCCGCGCCAGCGGTAGATCGACTGGTCCTCGTCTCCCACCACGCACAGGTTCTGGTGGGTTTGCGTAAGCTGGCGGATCAACCGATACTGAATCCGGTTGGTATCCTGATATTCGTCCACCAGGATATAACGGAAGCGGTTGTTGTAGCGCTCCGCGACGTCCGCGGCATCGTCAAGCAGCGCCACGGTTTTGAGCAGGAGATCGTCAAAGTCGAGCGCGTTCGATCGCCGCAGCTTGGCCTCATACCGCTCGTAGAGAGAAGCAAGGTTATCAAGGTTCGGCTCATAGGCTCCGCTCGAAACCTTCTCAGGAGAAACACCGCGGTTTTTCCAGGCGCTGATGCGCCCAAGCGCCGCCCGCGGCGAACTGACCAGGTCGCCCAACGCCAGTTCCTGGATAGCGGTTTTGACCACCCGCTGCTGGTCGTCTTCGTCGTAGATGGTGAAATCGCGGCTGTAGCCCAGGCGGTCGATGTCGCGCCTTAAAACGCTGACGCAAAAGGAATGGAAGGTCGAGATGTGCGGAGGGTAATCCAGATTCTGGCTCAGGAGGCCCATCACGCGGTCCTTCATCTGGCCGGCGGCCTTATTCGTAAAAGTGACCGCCAAAATGTTTCGGGCAGGCACGCCGCATGCTTCAATCAAGTAAGCAATGCGGTAGGCGATTACGCGGGTCTTGCCGCTTCCGGCGCCCGCCAGAATCAGCAGCGGCCCTTCCGTGTGCTCCACGGCGGCGCGCTGCTGAGGATTGAGTTGGTCGAGTAGAGAAGTCATGCCCTGCCGGTGAAGTGAACGAGTTTGTCCTGTGTGATTGCCTTCCTTGGTGACATCTGAATCCTTGATTGTACACGATGCGCTGGAAGCGGCCAAATGGACGCCTTCCCACCGAGTAGCCCTGCGGCGGGA